>CAZNET010000187.1:2063-5480 GCA_964571885.1 uncultured Pirellulales bacterium | reverse complement strand
CGTATAGCAATAAATCGCCACATATCCTATCATACTTAACGTCACCCATGTGTCTAATTTAGTCCAATTGAATTTCTGCAGAATTTGACCATCCAATAAACATCGAAAAATTAACATCGCAACAATAATACGCCCCGCTGACATATCGATGGTCCCAATGCTAACCCTGAGATAATCAGGATACCACATCAAAACAATGGCATAAACCGCTAAGGCGAAAGACGGCCGCAGAACAAAAACAAAAAACGAACCGCCCAATGCGATTAATAGAGTAATAGCCTTCATTTACATTTAACGATTGTTAGGTGGTATGTTTCGATTGATATTTCATATGAGCTATTTCACTGCGTTTTCTCAGATGCTCGGTCCCGCCGGGCTGCACCTTCAGCAGTCTCTCTATGACATTTTCGTTTTCATAGTAATTTTTATCAAAACGGGCTCGAAGCGTTGTCTTTAAACCAATTCCTTTGCGTCTCAGCACGCATCGAAACACATGAGACAACCCCCTGAATCGCCCGAAGAATATTAACTGGAACAACGCCATCCATGCGTGCCTGGGATGATCTTTGGTAATAATGATATGTTTATTGTAATCATACATTTGGTCAGGAGATATTTCCTTAGCCGTAATGTCACCTGCCGCAACAGCGGAATCAACTGCCTGTTGACCTGATGGCGTCATAATCATGATCCCGGACCATCCTTTTGTTTCGTTGTCGACCATCTCATCGCACCATGGATCCGAAACAACGATATCGGAAAACCTCCCCCATTGATCCAGGCAATTCCAGCACCGTAAATAATGATCACCGGGAACAACCAAATCCAATGAACCTCCGAGCAAAGGCTGTTTTAACAGCACATTACCTTCTTTGTCAAAGACTCTGAAATAGCCCGGCCAGCCGCCGCCTCTGTAAGCGATTTTCCATGCTTTGTCAATATCGACCTGATGACGCTTTAAGAAAGCCAGAGTGCTTTGTCGGGATGCCATACCGGCACATACCATGCCGACCGCCAGCACGATTTTTTCTTTTAACTGAGGCTTTATCTGCTGAATTTTCCTAAGGCCTTCAACCATACACGGCATACCAACGAACACATAGCGTCCGGGCCTTTCAAGGACATCTTTCAATGCAACACAGTTTGAGACCGGCGCGTATTTTGAGGCCCGCGCGCCAAGAAGTTCTTCCCGATTCATCGCTATAACCGATTTGGCAATCCAGGGATTCTCTCCTTCCGTGCTGGTAACAATCGCTCCATCGACCTGTCCTTTTTTCATTAAATGAAGGATCAACGCCGTAATAAATCCCCCGGAAGAAGAATCCAGCCGAATACCGTCATCCGGTGAATGGGTCAGATAACAATGATTGTCTTTACGCTCCGTAAGATTCGGAAATCCCGGATCTGTCCCCTTAAGCAGAAACGCACTGGGACAAACCTTCAAACATAAACCGCAAGCGGTACAGGTCTCAAGATTAACGTGTGGATAATTATATCGCTTGCCGTATGTAAATTCGATAGACCTTTGGGGGCAAACGACATAGCAGGATCCACAGCCGCAGCAGATCTTATTATCAACGACAGCCTGAACACTGTTTTTAATTTTTGAAGGCATCTTTCCTATATTTTCCTTTTTTTCCGTCATAGCCACCTCATCGCTTTCTGATGGTCTATAAACAAATTTAAAACCCGACTTTGCGCTTTCGGGACCCTTGAGTCCAGCTTTTTCTTTATTTGATGACGCTCTTCAAAAAAAACTCCAATCGACTTCAGGATTTCATCTTCACTAAGATGTCTGAGGTCAAGAACGTTTTCTTTCGTGCCAACAGATTCAAAGACTCCCTCAAATTTCTTACTGTATGCGCAACCGACCGTTGGTACCCTCTGAGAAAGAGCCGCGATACAGGAATGCATTCGGGAGCCGATAAAGAAATCGCATAGACCAATGATATATTTTATTTCTTTATGATTATAGTTGCCAGAAACCATTAATATTCTTCCCGGGTATTTTTCCTTGACCTGTTCATAAATCAATGCACAGGCCTGACCGTCAGCCAATTCATAACCGGTTTTATTGGCCTTATCTTTTGGGGATATACTTCCCTCTTTCAAGGTTGTCGTATGCGGAATCAAAACAATTTTCATTCTCTCGGAATCCATAAATTGCCCGATAATTTTTTTTATCAATAAGGGATAATCGATTCCAAGCCCAAACCGTTTATAATTATTCTGAAAATCCCTGAGAATCATTCCGCTGATGTTCAATCCAACGATAACCTCCCTGTTTTTTTTCATTTCTTTGAAAGTATCCAAGATGTTCTTATCAGGCTCCTGAGCGTCGAGAATAAATGCCACATCCGGCATGAATCGGGTCTTTGTGATGTTATCGTTATCACCGATGATGTGACGGAGATAGCTGATCCCCTGAGGGTCTCTTGTATAAATGGCCGAAGCGTAATACAAAATACTTCTTGCCAATTTTTTGCTGAGCCGGCTGTTGAAAGGACCGTATGTCTGCGGCAGCAAAATGAGTTTTTTGCCATAGGCCTTACAAAGCCACTTCCTCATAAAACCGGAAAGAAATCTTTTCCATCCGTAAATATCACCAAAGCTGTCTCCGCCGGTGATATCGCCAATGATATCGATCTCGAAAAAAGTTTTCACATAACGGTTGCCCGAAGCAATCCTTTTCTGCCTTTCGGGCGATCTGAATAACCAGAACAATATCAAGTAAAATACATGTACAAGAAAATGTTCTGAAAGAAAGATGTTCCTGCAAAATCTGATGGGGATGCTTGTAACCGTGACATCTTTACCTGAAATATGGAGTTTGTATTCCTTTCGCGTCTTTGTGCTCCCCAACAGTGATACCTCAGCATTAGGCCAGCAATGAAATACCGTCTTCAGGCATGACTCGGTCAAAGCGTCGACGCCGAGATTGCCTGTGCCGAATGCCGGACCGAGAAGACCGACTTTTATTGGCGTATTTCTGTTTTCTTCTTTCATCATTATGGTACAGGATCCTTACCTATGGTAATTCAAACATGCAATAGCCTGCGAATTTTCTCCAATCCTCTTTGTGCCTTGTTGCGCCAACCGGTATAATAGCTGACCTGCCAAGGACCGTAATTGAGATTGGCCAAAATTTCCTTTCTTCTTTCCCAACGTTGCTGCATCTTTGTAATCTTATTTTTTTTTAGTACAACACTTATATTACTCATCTTTTCAAGACTCTCATCGTCTTTAAACAAACAATATTCAGATCGCGGATCGTCCATATGTTCCTGGGGCACCAGAGGATAGTAATATCCATTGATGTACCCTTTAGCTGCCATTTTCATCCAATACTTAGTCGTGCCATCCCCTTGAATTCGACCAAACGTGCGATAGGTATCCCGCTTAATTAATAAACCCGTG
>CAZNET010000187.1:0-2053 GCA_964571885.1 uncultured Pirellulales bacterium | reverse complement strand
ATCAATAGGATAATGCCAAAAGGCCACGACACCGAGATTAGAAATATCCTTATGAGCTCGCGTGAGAGTACGCGTCCATCCGGGTGTCATGATACAATCATTGTCAAGCTTACCCAACAAATCTGCTTTTGATGCTTTCCAGACCTCATTGACCGCTGCGATTTGGCCGATATTATCTTTCGAAAACACTTTCTTTTCTATTCGCGGATCATCTATTGAGTCAAGGTACTCCTGCGTTCCGTCGTTAGAGGCATTATCCCAAATAGTCAAACTAAATTCTTCTGCAGGATCCGCCAGGATACTCTCAAGCGATCTCTTTGTATAGTCTAAACGATTATACGTTATAAACACCAGACTTATGTTCATAAGTTGTCTTTGCCTAAACCATTATTGGATACATATTAAAAATTATTTACAAAGAATATTATACCGATATTTTCCCATATTAACTATGATTTCTAAAAATTAACTGTGTTTCGTGTAATATATTTCTCAAACACTATTTTGTTTTCTCCTTTTGTCTTGAAAACAATACTACAACCCATCCATATAAGTCCTTTAAGGTGCTTAAACCTCCCGGCATTAAAATCCAAACCAGAAAATAAACGATTAATCCGATAACGAAACAACTTAAAATGACAACAATATCGTACATATCACGCATAAATCTGTATGCTGTGAATGTCACTAATCCCATAATAAGGCTGGCGATCAGAGGACGGAAAATTGACTTGAAGAATAAAGCTAAAGAAACAGGAGTTTTTCTGAAACAATACCATAAGGACGGAAATAAGATTAAATACGTTACGATCGCATATGCGCCGGCAACGCCCTTAGCGCCCCATTTTATACCAATAAAGAAACTTGTCACAATTGCGATTCCGCTGAATAAGCCGTATCGCAAAAATCGCCTCGATTGCCCAAGAGAGAGCATGACCACTCCCAGTGTGCTAGAAGAGGGCTGAATAAAAGCCGTTACAGCCAGAATTTGAAATATGGAACTGGCAGGTATCCATTTTTCCCCTAAAAGCAGGTAAATAATATTACGTGAGCAAATACCTAAATAAACAACCAGAGGCATGCTGACAAAGGAAACAATCAATACCAGTTTTGAATAGTAGCTAACGAAACGTTTATGATCATCCTGGATTCTGCTTAGCGTCGAAGTCGCGACATAATTAATAGGATCGCGAATCTGATTAATAGGCAACATAAGAAGCGAATAGGCATTGGTGTAAAAACCCAGAATCGCCGGACTGCATAATTTGCCTATTAACACATTATCTAAATTTCTTGAAAAATAATTGACGATTCTAAATCCAGCGATATTTCCGCCGAATCCGAGCATTTCTTTAATGTCTTTATCACGTTTGGGCAAGCCCGGCCTCCACCTGACAGCCAACCACAGTCCTAACGTAACAAAAAGCGAAAAAGAAACATGTAAAATCACCAGCGACCAATATCCCGCACCGTAATAAGCCGCCGCCACAGCACATAACACTGAGATAGCGGTAGATAATACATCGACGATCCCGATAACGAAAAATCGCATGTGTCTCTGCAGTAAAGCATGATGTTGAATGGATAGGCCACTAAAAACAAATGCAAAACTCAAAGCAACGGTGATGATTTTTAATTCCTTGTGTCCGTAAAAATCAGCTATGAACGGGGCCGACAACGCTACGATCGCAGCAATAAAAACACCTACAGCCATATTAATCCAGAAAAGAGCGGATATTTGATTCTGATTAATATCCTTTCTCTGAACAGTCGCCCGCGACAGACCCAGATCCTTGAACATATCCGCAAATTTCGTCAGAGTGGTGACCATAGCAATTAGGCCAAAATCCGCGGGGGTAAGCAAACGAGCCAAGAGAATTTTCGAACCTGTTCTCAGAATGAATTTGCATGCCTGCGAGATAAATGTATAAGCCCCGCCCCGAATAGATCGACTCTTTAAATCATCTTTGAGATAAGAAGTATCAAACAAATCGATCTTTTTGACGGGTTTATCAAAACTGCTTTGGTCGACTTCAGAAACCTCTTCCTGTCT
>CAZNET010000186.1:0-5547 GCA_964571885.1 uncultured Pirellulales bacterium | reverse complement strand
TGATAAAGGTGGGAAACTATGAAACATTTAATAAGTGCATTGGTTGAAAATAAACCCGGCGTTCTCGCTCATGTCGCCGGTATGTTCGCCGCGAGAGCTTTTAATATCGATTCATTGGTGGTCGGCAGAACCGAAGATCCGAAGCTCAGCCGAATGACCATTGTCGTCATCGGTGACGACAGGGTTGTCGAGCAGGTTCGTAAACAGTTGGCTAAAATCGTACCGGTTGTAAAAGTACAGGATTTTGTCGGCCAGCCGGTCGTAGCACGTGATTTGATGCTGATCACCGTTTCGGCACCGCCTGATAAACGAGCAGAGCTTTTTGCGTTGATTGAAGTTTTCAATGCGAAAGTCGTCGATATCGGTCAGAAATATGTTATGGTCGAGATCGGCGGACCTGAAGCTAAAATCGAAGCCTTTATTGATATTTGCAGGCCTTACGGCATTAAAAGCGTCGCAAGAACAGGAACGATCGCCATGCCACGACAGGCAAAAACGGACAATCGAGAGGCATCACGATAATATTTTATTCTGAATGTAACAAATCCTTGTCGAACCGGCTATTTTTACTATAATGACATGTTGCGTAGATGCCGGCAGAATTCGGCGGTTTTATCTTGATAACAAATAAATTAGGAGTAACGGCAAATGGCATTGAAAATTTATTACGAACAAGACGCACCGATGGACGCCCTGAAAGGTAAGAAAGTTTGTGTGATCGGATACGGCAGTCAGGGACATGCCCATAGTCTTAATCTTAAAGAAAGCGGAGTGGATGTTGCTGTAGCGGAACTGGAAGGAACCGATAATTTCAAATTAGCGATTGAGCACGGTTTCGCGCCGAGTGATATCAAGACCGCGATGGATGGTGCGGCTCTGGTCATTGTTACGATTCCGGATGAGGTCCAGGCGAAGATCTATGAAGAACACATCGCTCCGAATCTGACTGAGGGGCAAACACTTGGTTTTTGTCATGGCTTTAATATCCATTTTAAATATATCGTTCCTCCGGAGAACACGAATGTCGTGATGATCGCCCCGAAAGGCCCGGGGCACCTGGTCCGCAGCGAATATGAGAAAGGCGGCGGGGTACCCTGTCTGGTCGCTGTCGAACAGGATGCCACCGGTGACGCACTGAAGATTGCATTGGCCTGGGGTAACGGTATCGGCGGCGCCCGTGCCGGTATTATCCAGACCACGTATAAGGAAGAAACAGAAACCGACCTGTTCGGCGAGCAGGTTGTTCTTTGCGGGGGCCTGACTTCTTTGATTAAGTCGGGCTTTGATACCTTGGTCGAAGCGGGCTATCAGCCGGAGATCGCTTATTTCGAATGCCTGCATGAAGTCAAGCTGATCGTCGATCTGATGTACCAGGGCGGCCTTAGTTATATGCGGTACAGTATTTCAAATACCGCCGAGTACGGCGACCTGTCACGAGGGTCCAGGATTATTACTGATGAAACCAGGGCCGAAATGAAAAAAATCCTGAAAGAGATCACCTCCGGCGAATTCGCGAAAGAATGGGTTGACGAATATAAAGGCGGCATGAAGAAATTCAACGAGCTGTATAAAAAAGACCACGAGAGCAAAATCGAACAGGTTGGCAGAAAACTGCGTAAGATGATGAAATGGATCGATGCGAAAGAAGTTTAAGGCGGAGATGATAAAATGATGTTTAAGTATCTCGTAAAATCTACGATTGTATCAATGATTTTGATAATGACAATCTGGCTCACAGGTTGTGAACTTCACAGCGAAATTACTGAAATGGCCTGGCCGGAAGAACTTCCTACAAAGCAGCAGATCGCGGAGCGATATGAACAAATCACCCTTAAATCCAGTGATGCCGCCGAGGTGCTCGATTTGATCCATACGCCCGAATACGAACTGCTCAGCCAGAGCAAAAGCGTCATCGCCTCTTCCGGTGTTAGAAAACAGACCCAGAATGTCTGGGTTACTATGGTTGGGTTCGAAGAGGATACGCTTTCGGCCACCAGTAAATATCTTCTTATCATGGATGAAAATCCTAAAACCATGTTTACGGATCCGAGAGCTTATATGATACTGAAATGTCAAGCCGTTATCAGTGAAGAGGTCCTCAGTGAACCTTATGCAGACGGAAACGCCAAACGGATCGCTGTGCTTGAGAATCTCCACGAAGTGACGCTGAATAATTTCGATGAAATTAAATCGGATAATAAAGAAATTCAAACCTCTAAAATGCTGGTCAATCAGACATTTTCGACGGTTCTGACCGCACTGGAGGCATCGCCGGCCAAAGCCATCGAACTTAAAGAATCAGAAGGTTTTGATTTTACACACCCCAGCCTGGACAAAGGAAATATCAAAATGACCCTTGAGAATGATGTGGTCGATGTCGATGTCCGGCTCGGTTCGGTTCTGAAAAAAATAAAACTTTCACGAGAAAGAGAAATACCAGCCGATTGAAAATGATAAAGCGAATTGCCCATATCTGTATAGCATCCGATGATCTAAAAGCAAGTGAAGCGTTTTACTGCGGCGTACTTGAATTAAAAAAGGCCTTCAGCTTTATCCGCGACGGTAAAGAACTGGGTTTTTATCTTGACGCCGGAGGCGGTAATTTTATCGAGGTATTCGACAGGCAGCATATCGAACAAAGCAGCTCGCCCGCGATCATTCATTTCTGTCTTGAGGTCGATGACATCGACAAGGCAATCGCATCAATCCGCGGCAAAGGCGTTGAGATCACCGAGAAAAAAATGGAATGCGACCACAGTTGGCAGGCCTGGATCACCGACCCGGCGGGTATCAAGATCGAGCTGCACCAGTACACCGAAAAAAGCACTCAACTGACCGGCGAAGACTGTATCGTTGAATAAATTGAAATGATAATCAGCTTTGTCTGACAGCAATATTTTGGTATAATAAGCGTATGGAAAAGGTGCTTGAAGTTACGACAATTTACGATAACAATCATCTGGACTACTGGATGAGTAAATCGTCGCAGGAGCGTTTCGAGGCGGCGGAACTATTGAGAAGGATTGTTTACGGTTATGATGCAGATACCGAAAGACTTCAAAGAGTTCTTACAATTACTAAACTCAAAAAAGATTGAATATCTCGTTGTCGGCGGGTACGCGGTGATTTACCACGGATATCTGCGTTCGACCGGAGATATGGATATCTGGATAGCCATTTCAAAAGAAAACGCAGGGAAAACCGTTGAGGCTTTACAGGAATTCGGATTTAATCAACCGGATATCAAAGAAGACCTTTTCCTTGAGGAAAAAAGCAATATTCGAATCGGCATTCCCCCTTTGCAAATTGAAATTCTTACCACCATAGACGGAGTGGAATTTTCACGTTGCTATCAAAATAGAAATGTTATCAATATCGACGGCATCGAAGTAAATATCATATCACGGGAGGACTTAAAAACCAACAAAAAAGCCAGCGGACGTCATCGCGATCTTGATGATGTTGAGCATCTCTGATTTTATAATTTTTTAATGTAATCGCTTGTCACTTGGCGCAGAGATGTCACTGTGTTGGGGGTCGGATAGGTTTTCGCGGTGTTGCTTACCAGGCCGATGCATTTCATGTTGGCTCTTCTGGCCGCTTCCATGCCGCTGACCGCGTCTTCGATGACGAGACACATTTGAGGTTCGACGCCGAGCTTATCGGCTGCCAGCAGGAAGATCTGCGGGTCGGGTTTGCCTTTTTCGACCATATCGGTGCTGACTACCACGCTGAAATAGTTGCAGACATTCAACGCCGACAGGACGGTTTCGATGTACGGCATCTTCGAGGCCGACGCGACCGCCAGCGGCAGTCCTTGTTTATGTAACATCTGAATCAGCTCGACGGCTCCATCGATCGCGGGCACCGACTTTTGCGCCAAGGCCGTCATCGTGTCGAGTTTTCGCTGCATTAGCTCATCGACATCGTAAGGCTTCGGCTGGGCCGACAACAGATCGTCGAAAAAGTCACGCGTCCTGACGCCGGAATACCTGGCGGTAATTTTTTCTGCGGTCATGTGTATATCATATTCGGCCAGCAGCTCCGATTCCACCTGCGCGTTAAGCATCTGAGTATCGGAAATCACACCGTCCATATCAAAAATCACGGCTTCGATCATAAGTTACCTTTTTTATTTAAATTGTTTTCATCTGTCCTACCCGCGAAGGCGGGTATCCACATCAATTGAGGTTCTGGATTCCCGCCCCTGATCGCGGTCAGGGGTGACATTCCTTCGCGGGAATGACATTATCTGTTGGAATCTTAGCCGATAACAGAGGAAAAATCAAGGTTCCGATTTCCCGGTTAATTTTAGGTTTTGTTTTCGGATTTTCGATCGTATAATGAATACATGGAAACAAAGGTAACCAAAATCTTCAAGCCCGACCGTTCGACTCGGCGCAGCCAGCCGATCTTTACGGCGACGGTTCCGGCGGGTTTTCCCTCGCCGGCGGCCGACTACGAAGAAGGCAGGCTGGACCTGAACAGGCACCTGATCAAAAATCCGGCGGCGACGTTCTTCGTCAAAGTCACCGGCGACTCGATGATCGGCGCCGGCATTCACAGCGGCGATATGCTCATCGTGGACCGCAGCGTCGAGCCAAGGGACAAAAAGATCGTGATCGCGGTGGTGGACGGCGAGCTGACCGTCAAGCGGTTCCGCATCCGCAAAAAGAAGATCTGGCTCGAGGCCGAGAACGAAAACTTCGCCCCCAAACACATCGACGAGCAGACCGAGTTCGAGATCTGGGGCGTGGTCACCAATGTCATTCATCCGTTATGAAAACGATATTTGCACTTGTTGACTGCAATAATTTCTACGCGTCCTGCGAGCGCGTCTTCGATCCGAGCCTGCACAACAAGCCCGTCGTCGTACTGTCCAACAATGACGGCTGTGTGGTCGCCCGCTCGAACGAGGCGAAAAAACTCGGCATCGGCATGGGGGTCGCCGCCTTCGAGGTCGAGTCCATCTTCAAAAAACATAACGTTCAGGTCTTCTCTTCGAATTATACCCTGTATGCCGACATGTCGTCACGGGTCATGCAAACCCTGGTGACCTTCACACCCGAGATCGAAATTTACTCCATCGACGAAGCCTTTCTCGACCTGGCGGGCTTTACCGAAGATCTGACCGAACTGGGCCGCAGGATGCGCGACACGGTAAAACAATGGACCGGTCTTCCGGTCTCGATCGGTATCGCCGAGACCAAAACGCTGGCCAAGATCGCCAATCATATCGCCAAGCGTTCCGAAAAGGCTGCAGGCGTGCTCGACCTGACCGATCCCAAATATATCGAGATCGCCCTTGAAAGAACGCCTGTCGAGGAGATCTGGGGCGTCGGCTATCGCACCGCGGTCAAGCTGAAAAAAGCCGGCATTACTACGGCGAAGGCCCTGCGCGACGCCGACGGCGACTGGATTCTCAACAGGTTCGGGATCAATTTTGTCAAGACCCTCTGCGAACTGAAAGGCACCTGCTGCTATCACCTGGAATGTAATCCGCCGCTTCGAAAATCGGTCGTTGTCTCAAGGATGTTCGGCAAAGAT
>CAZNET010000185.1:0-5599 GCA_964571885.1 uncultured Pirellulales bacterium | reverse complement strand
CTATAGACTTTAAAGTATTATGGAATTGATTAATCTCCACGATATTTTTTGCGTTTATGGCATTCATAATTACATGTGGAGATGACCTAAACGCAGCCACTAAACAAGACAAGCCGATATAAAAGCAGATCATTCTGGCTGAGAACTTTAGAAAAATATCCATGTTTATTGTACATGCGATTTCTTGATCTTTGATTAACAGTTTTGACAGCTTTTCTCGCTTGACTATCAGGATGTATATTATAAGAAAGAGGATTGTGGGATATATGAATATTACAGCGATCTTTTCTGTACCCCACGGAAAAGATGAAAAAATATTAAAAGCCCATCCAGCAGATAAACTAATACCGTAGATAACAGCAATGGTGACAAATATAATTTTGGCGATTTCTCTTAGATTAATCATTTTTATCGTCCTTATTATTGTCTGATAGGTCAGATAGAGTTCTCTGTATTTCCCAATTAATAAAATTCGTTGGAGTTAGAATTAAATAGAAAGAAAATATAACGACCAGAAGACGGGTGATCACGCAAAAAAGCATATAATTGTGTTCTTTAAAATAACTCCAACGACTGCTGTAAAAAAATTGGTTTATAAAGTCTGACATTGTTGTGAACGGGAATGTAAGAATTTGGGAGATAGTATGTGAATTAGAGTAGATTAACAACAGGCCAGACAGGAAAAGCGTCAATCTGAGGGAATAAAAAAGCCAGCGTTCAAGCACCTTGGCCTCTAGCTTTTCACCTTGTTTAACTATTGAGAGAACGAGGAAATTATTTCTGAATATCAAAATACCCAAGCACAAGGCTACGATTAGGAAAATGACTATGATGGGAATTATGATAAAAGGAGATGCCGATTGCTCCACCAAGAAGTAAATGTGCTGTAACAAAAAAACTAAAAGACTTGTTTCTATGATGCCGGCGAATATCAAGGCACATTTTGCTACGACCTGCGTTTTAGTCATTTTTTCTCCTGCGTATTAATTTGTTGTATCATAAGGGCTTATAACAATTTATCAAGGTTTTTTTTAATAAAATTCGGGTCTTTTTAAAAATAGAGTAAAAAGTATTGTCAAAATCGCAAAAAAAGGTTATATTTTCGCATTGAAATATAGCTTTGCCGCAAGGGGTAGTTAAGGCTTAGGCTTGTGGGGCCAGCAGACACGGCATGGTTGGCTCAAGCCTCCGGCAAAGTCCAGTCGAACCTTTGGGTTCACCGTGGCATATGATATTGTCATCGATTGGATTTGACTTTGATGATTTACTACCCGGTGGTGTAATTGGTAACACAGAGGCTTTTGGTGCCTCCATTCCAGGTTCAAGTCCTGGCCGGGTAGATTGAAATGATTATCGATTATTGAATATTGCTTATTTTTGGAAAGTAAAATGGCAGAACGAGTAGCGATCATATTGGCTGCGGGTGTGAGCAGCAGAATGAATACGAAGATGCCGAAGGTGTTGCATGAGGTCTGCGGCCGGCCCATGCTGTCGTATGTACTTGGTGCGTGCAGAAAAGCCGGCACAAAGAAAATATATGTCGTCGTCGGTTACGGCGCCGATCAGGTCCAGCAGCGATTCGCCGACGCCGATGACGTCGAGTGGGTAACGCAGGCCGAGCAGAAGGGTACCGCCCACGCGGTCATGTGCTGTAAGGAACATCTGAAGGATTTTGACGGTCAGACCCTGGTCCTATGCGGCGACGGGCCGCTGATCCGTGCCAGGACACTGGAAGAAGTGATCGAGCGGTTCGAATCTTCGAAATCAGCCGCAGCCCTGGCAACGGCAATACTCGACGACCCGGCCGGCTACGGACGTATCGTCCGTGACAGATACGGAAACATGGAAGGGATCGTCGAGCACAACGACTGTACGGCCGAGCAGCTCAAGATCAAGGAAGTCAATCCGAGCTATTATTTATTCGATAACAAAATTTTATTTGACGCGCTGGAACAAGTCAGACCGGACAATGCCAAGAACGAATATTACCTCACCGATGCGCTGTCGATCATTCTGTCACAGGGACACAAGATCGTGGCGGTAACGGCGGTGCTGCCCGAAGAGGCCGTCAGTGTCAACAGCCGGGTGCAGCTCAGCGAGGCCGGCAAGATCATGCAGCGGCGTATCCAGCGGCAGTTAATGCAGAACGGCGTGACGATCGTCGATCCGCCGAATACCTGGATCGACGCACGGGCGAAGGTCGGCCAGGACACCGTCATCGAACCGTTTACGTGTATTCACGGAGCGGTAACGATCGGCAACGAGTGCCGGATCGGGCCGCTGGTGTTCATCGACGAAGACAGACATATCGCCGACGGGTCGCAAATAAAACCGCAAACGGATAGTGAGAGCCTTAAGTCAGCAACGGATTGAAGATTGAATAGGAGCCAGAAGAAATGTTTTTGAATATGAATTTAAAGTTGTTTTCAGGGACGAGTAACCCGAATCTTTCCGCGGCGGTCGCCAAGTATCTGGGGATCAAATTAGGCGGCGCCAGGATCGATCAATTTCCCGATACCGAAAAAATGATCCGCGTTGAGGATGACGTTCGAGGCAGGGATTGTTATGTCATCCAGTCAACGTGCAATCCTGTGGATGAAAATCTGGTCGAACTGCTTATCTTTCTGGACTGTCTCAAGCGTGCCAGCGCCGAGCGTGTCACCGCGGTGATCCCGTATTTCGGCTACGCCCGCCAGGACCGAAAAGACGAAGGACGTGTCCCCATCACCGCAAAACTGGTGGCCAATCTTATCACAACGGCGGGCGCCGACCGGGTGCTGGCCATTGACCTCCATGCAAAACAGCTTCAGGGCTTTTTCGATATCCCGCTGGACCATTTGCTGGGTGAATTGGTTTTAAGCCGATATTTTCTCGAAAAGAAGATCGACAAACTGACGGTGGTTTCGCCGGATGTCGGTAATATGAAAACCGCTGCACGGTATGCCCAGCACCTGGGCGGAAATATCGCGATCGTCCATAAAAAACGGATCAGCGGGGCTGAGGTCGAAGCCCAGGAGATCATCGGTGAGGTAGAAGGGCGCAACGTGCTGATGTGCGACGATATTATCGCGACCGCCGGGACTGTCTGCCGGGCGGCGAAACTGGTGAAAGAGCGCGGGGCCAAAAAAGTTTATGTCGGTGCGACACACGGCGTTTTCGCGGATCCCTCTCTGAAAAGGATCAGTCAAGCCGATATCGACGAAGTGGTTGTCACCGATACGATCCCCCTGAGTGAAGAGGCGAAGAAAATCGACAAGATCAGCGTATTAACCGTATCAGCGATGCTGGGCGAAGCCATCAAACGAATTCACAGAGACGAGTCGGTCAGCAGCCTGTTTAACAGTTATTAATGATTAAATAAAAAAATAAGTATGTAGTGAGGATATTATGGCAGAAACATTAACTCTTAAAGCACAGATGCGTGAGCATACGGGTTCCCGCGTTTCGGCAAAACTTCGCGAACAAGGCATGATACCCGCGATCGTTTACGGTCATAAAAAAGAGCCGGTCGCTGTTTGCCTGGACGAGCACAATTTTGTTGAAGGGCTTCATCACGGCCATCGGCTGATGAATGTCGAAATCGACGGCGATACGCAATCGATGATCGTCAAAGACCTGCAGTATGACGAGCTCGGCAAGAACATTATTCACGCTGACCTGATGCGCGTCGATGTGACCGAGCGTGTCAAAGTGACGGTTCCGATCGAGCTTAAAGGAACGGCCAAGGGAACCCATGAAGGCGGTATTATTGAAGAACATTGCGATCACATCGAGATCGAATGCAGGGTCACCGATATTCCCGAATCGATCATTGTTTCGGTAAAGGAAATGGACATCGGCGACAGCATCCATGCCAGAGACATCGAACTTGCCACCGGTGCCGAAATGGTAAGCGATCCGGAGCTGCTGCTGGTGACGTGTCATGTGGTAACGGCGGCCAAGACAACCGAGGAACTGGAAGAAGAAGAACCGGCGGCACCGGAAGTGATCGGCGAAGCGAAGGAAGAAGAAGAACCAGAAGAACAGCAAGGTGAAAGTGCAAGTGAATAATGAAACGTCGTGCCGGGATGTGATACAATGTCTGAAATGATGATGATAGCGGGCTTGGGTAATCCCGGAAAACGTTATGAAAACACACGGCATAATATGGGCTTTAAGGCAATTGACGCAGTGGCGGCGTTTCTTGACGTGAATGTAAAAACAAAAAAATTCGGCTCGCTTTTGGGCCGGTGCGATTATAAAGATAAAAAGTTAATACTGTTGAAACCGTTGAGTTTCATGAACTGCAGCGGCCAGGTCCTCGCGACGGCGGTCGGTTTTTATAAGCTTCCGATCGAAAATCTGCTGGTCATCGTCGATGACACGGCTCTGGAACCAGGCCGAATCCGTCTTCGCGCGTCAGGATCGGCCGGAGGACACAACGGCCTGGCGGATATCATTGCCAGGCTCGGTACCGAAAACTTCAGCCGATTGCGAATCGGGGTCGGTGAAATACGCAGCGATCTGATGGTTGACCATGTGTTATCGGTGCCGACAAAAGAGCAAACGCCGCTGCTGAATGACGCGATCGAACGAAGCAGAGAGGCGGTGCTTGACTGGATCGAGCACGGCATCGATGCGGCGATGAATAAATATAACTGAATACGATATGATGGATAGAACGATGCTGATTAACAATTAGGAGATATATGAAATATGGCAGCAAAAAATTTATATGAAGGTATGTTCCTGGTGGATTCGGCCCTGGCCGCTTCCGACTGGTCGGCAGTCACCGGCACAATCGAAAAGATATTCCAGCGTTCCGATGCCGAAATCATTTCAATGAAAAAATGGGACGAACGAAAACTGGCTTATCCCGTCCGGGGTAAAGAACGCGGCACATATATTCTTTCGTATTTCAATGCCGAAGGACCGAAGATAAGCGATATCGAAAAGGATATCAATCTATCAGAAGAGATTATGCGTGCACTGATTCTCAAAACGGATAAGATGAGTGAGGAAGACTTGGCCAGAGAGACGCCTGACGAGATCAACCTCAGACGTGCCGAACAGGCGGCATCCGAATCATCCGAAGACGCTGAGGCCAACGATGAATCCATGGACAGCAGTGAAGATACGGATGATGAAAATGAAGGTAACGAAGACGAGAACGACGAGGATGTCGATGAGGATAACGATTAATGTCTGATTGAAAGATATCATAAGGAGAGCATTATGGCTTTTTTAAATAAAGTTTTTTTGATGGGTAATCTGACGCGTGACCCTCAATTATCTTATCTGCCGAGCCAGACCCCTGTTACCGAATTTGGTCTGGCGGTAAACCGGCGCTGGGTCGGCAAAGACGGACAGAAAAAAGAGGATACCTGTTTTGTGGACTGTCGAATATACGGCAAACAGGCCGAGACCCTTAATAAATATATGGCTAAAGGCAGGCCCCTATTCATCGAAGGCCGTCTTGATTTCGACAGTTGGACGGCGCAGGACGGCAGCAAACGAAGTAAACACAGAATCACGGTGGAAAGCTTCCAATTTGTCGATTCCGGGTCTTCCGCCTCGGACGGCACAAAATCCGGGTCTGCGGACGACGATTACAGTCAGG
>CAZNET010000184.1:2442-5656 GCA_964571885.1 uncultured Pirellulales bacterium | reverse complement strand
GCTCACGCACACCGCCTTCGTAAGCGTGCGCTTTTCTGGCTCGAAGCGGGAAATTGTCGGTACACCACTCACCGCCGTTGTCGGAAGTGAAGAAGATGATCGTTTTGTCGGCGATGTCAAGTTCATCAAGTTTGTCGAGTATGCCACCGACGGCATCATCGAGACTTTCGATCATCGCGGCATAGACTGCATTATCATGGATATCTGAAGGCGGCTTGGCCTCATATTTATCAATAAGTTCCTGTTTGGCCATGATCGGGCCGTGGACGGTATAGTGAGCCATGTGCAGGAAGAATGGCTTGCCTTTGTTCTGTTCGATGAAATTTACAGCCTCAATGCCTTCTCTATCGGTGAGGTATTCACCCGGCGGGCCATCGGTGAGTCTTGGATTTCCGTAAGGTACGAAATATTTGCCGGGATTCGTGGGAGCTCCGGTTGCATGGCCGCCCTTATTGACATCAAATCCCTGGTACTCGGGCCAGTAGGTGCTATCTTTTCCAAGGTGGAATTTTCCTACGTGACCTGTCGTGTAACCGTTGGCTTTGAGTGTTTCAGCTAAGGTGATCTCACTATGGTCAAGATATTTTGTCCAGGTTGGTTCGGCCAGAGGTTTACCATTGTCACCCCAACCACCGATCCAGTCGGTCAGGTGCAGTCTGGCCGGGTATTTACCGGTAAGGATGCTGGCACGTGTCGGCGAGCAGACACAGCAGGCGGCATAGGCATCGGTGAATCGCATGCCTTCGTCGGCAAGGCGGTTGATGTTAGGTGTTTCGTAATAGGTGCTGCCGTTGTAACCATAACCAAGCGAGTAACAGACGTCTCTCCAGCCCATGTCGTCAACCAGAATAATAATGATGTTCGGTTTTTTCCCGAGGCTGAATTTCACTGCGTTATTCGAAACCAATGCCGAACCTAAAACACCAAGGGTTCGTTTCAGGAAGTCCCTGCGATCCATATTGATTACTCCTTCTTTCTAAAATAGTTTAGTATAGATTTTTACCAGCCTGGCCAAAGTATCTGCTGCATCCATTGTTGACCTATGACTGCGACATCGGCAAAATCGATGACACCGTCTGCATAGGGATCTTTACAAGCAAGCATCGGTGAGAGCGGCTGGGTTAGAGAGCCGCCCGGGCCTTTCGCAAGATAGACGATCTCGTTTTGTGACAGGGCATAATCGTAGACGCGGAACTCGTCGATCTTTCCTTTGAAATGGTCACTGCCGTCGCTCGAACCAATGTTCGTTTCGCCTGCGGCGGTGCCATTGACACTCTGATAATCGTTCGTGTTCCGGGCAACCAGCAAGCCGTTGTGATAGATAAGAACTTCACCCGCAACAGCATCTTTAACCACGGCGTAATGGTTCCATTGTCCGCTGTACTGATTTGTATCACTCGGTAACCACGCAAGATATTGCCAGGTGTTTTGATTTGTGGAGCCCGCACCAAGCTCAAGGGCTTTTATGATATTCACGGGCTGGTTCGGATCGGCGTTGATCCACATGGAAATCGTCATCTGTCCGGATATCCCCGCAAAGACCGAAGCCGGTGCGGTTATTTCGAATGTCCCGTCAAGCGCGATACAGCCTGCGTCGTAGCCGCTTGAGTCCCATGCGGATGAACCGGCGGCATCGACTGTCGCGTCACGGTCATAGACGGATGCATCGTCGGCGTTAGTACCGGTGGTCTCATTGAACATATAATGAACCTGTCGTCGGCTATTGTTCGGTGCCGCTGCAGTGACATTATGCTGACTGAGCAGCCAGGTATTGGAAATCACATTGATGTCGTGATGATCGATAACGCAATCGCCGGTCATGTCCCCGGCAGGCAGCAATTCGGGGATACACAGTGACGCGTATAGGGTGATATCCTCGAACCATACGAAATTAAGATCCGAGCCGGTGCCCTTTTGTACGGGAGTATCCCTGTCACCAAAGCCGATATAGAGTGTTTGAATAGTCGACAAGTCAACGCCGGTAAACTCACCGAGGTCCAACCGCCAGAGCTGCCAGTATTCATTGAGTAGATCATTAGCATCGGGATAATAAACAGATACGACCGGACCGCTGCCGTCATCAAGGGCGACATACATACGTTCGGTGTAAGCGTTATCCGCTCTGCCGTAGAACCACAGATAGACCGCCTTGGCGGTGACGCCGGTCGTGCTCCAGTCCTGGTTGACATCGATGGCGATCTCAGAGTAATGCGCTTTGCCGCCGTTGCCGCTGCTGTCGTAGCGGTACTGCATCGTGTTTAAATTGATAAAGGGATTGGTTTTTTCGAGATCAATTTCAGAACCTGTATTATTGTTATCTTTCCAGCTTAGCCTTAGTTCGCTTGTATCGGCATAGGAATCGAAATCATCGAGTAAGGAACTGGCTTCAACGGTAAAGGTCGAAACTGAGGAATCCCAGTAGCTTACGTCATTGACGGCACGGACCTTCCAGTAGTAGGACTGACCGAGATTGAGTTGGCCAATTTCATAGGTACTTGTATCGGTTCCAAGCAGAACATATTGCACGCCTGGATGAGAGGCACCGTTCGCATCGGTAACGTTGGCGAGGTCCTTGCCGATGAAAAGTTCCTGATAAGCGGCGAATTGCCCCTTGACCCATTGCATGACAGTATCGCCGGCACGTACGTCAACGGCGCCGTCTTCAGGGTAAACAAGCTGCGGATAACCCGAAGCCGTCGTGAAATTCCAGACAGCGCCCTCGTAAGTGTTCACACCGTTTACCTCATCGACACGCCAGTAATAGGTTTGCAATGGCTGAAGAATTCCCGGATCATAATAATCTTCGGATTGATTGACATACGTGACACCAGGATGCGATGTTGGTGTGGCGTCCTGGACACTGGTTGAATTGGTGCCGAAATAGACATCATAGGTTTGAGCGTAAACCGCACCGGACCAGGTAAGAGTGACAGTGGTATCAACGTTGGTATCTCCACTTGTCGGAACAGGATATAACGAATACGCTTTGAGGATCTGGAATTCGACCGAGGGTCCTTCCCACGCGACAGCAAGATTGTCACCGCCGGATCCTTCTTTGTGTAATGCCTCGACATAATATCGTTGACCGGCGTTCAGGTAGACCGGATTCGACTCTTGTTCTGCGGGATACTTGTCCCATTCACGAGATCCCGTCCAGTTTGATACGTATGCGATCAGGAAATTATTGTTCGGGTCGTCATTCGTGCTCAGCCAT
>CAZNET010000184.1:1684-2432 GCA_964571885.1 uncultured Pirellulales bacterium | reverse complement strand
CTATCCAAAAGGTATAGTTACCTGTTCCCGGCGGTACGATATAACCGCGAACCCGCGTGCCGTAATTGTCTGCCCAGTTAATGGGTATCTCGAACGTCTCAAGCTGACTGTTGCCTGAGGGATTATCCGGATAATTCGCGTGAGAGGTAAGACTGGCGACACTATTTCCGTTGACATTGGTCCAGTATTCCCGGAGAAAAGTCCCTGCAAGGATTTGAATTGGCATAATGCAGATAACGAAGATAATAAATAAAAGATTTGACCGTTTCAAAACACACCTCCAGCAGGCAAAAAACTACGCCAAAGCTAAATAATGAGATTTTCAATTTTACGGTTCGTTAATACAAACCAATACCCCTAAAGTGATTCTTCGATTCCCAGTGTATAAAATGATGAGCGAAATGTCAATGAAAAAGATGCCCATATGAGATTATATTGGGTGTCTAATCCTTTTCCCCTTGAATGTTTTCACAATAAAAACTAATTGTCTGTCTGTTAGGTTTGGGTTTTGTTAGCTGCGTATTGGGATTATACCACAACCATGTTGGCATTCCAAGAAAAAATGTTCGATTATTTTCGTTTTTGTATGTTTTTGATACAATGCCTTCAAACTTACCCTATACCCCCTTGTTTGACAAATCAATTTTTGCTATGGTACATATTCTGTTTCGTTGATGTACTTCAAGTTAAGTAACCTCGATAATGATATAAAGTTTTTTGAAAGGATCCCGTGATGGCCAATTTGGTC
>CAZNET010000184.1:0-1674 GCA_964571885.1 uncultured Pirellulales bacterium | reverse complement strand
TACCAGAAAACAGAAGTTACCCAAAATCAAGGAGCTCATCGATCAGGGTCAGATCACCCTCGACAACGCCCTGGACTGGCTCAGAACCATCTACGAGATACGCTTTTTCGAAGATAAAGTATTCGAGCTGCTCGGCCAGAACCTCATCAAAGGCGCCTCCCACCTTTCCGCCGGCCAGGAAGCCGTCCCCACCGGCGCCTGTGCCGCCATCGAGGAACGCGACGTCATCGGCTCCACCCACCGCGGCCACGGCCACTGCGGCGCCGTCGGTAACCGTCACGCCAAAGACGAAAACCAGCGTCAGGACCACTGGAACCGCATGATGGCCGAACTGATGGGACGCCAGAGTGGCTACTGCGGCGGACGCGGCGGCTCCATGCACATCGCCGACGTCCAGAAAGGCAACCTCGGCTCCACCGGCATTGTCGGCGGAAACATCCCCCCGGCCGTCGGGGCCGCCATGGCGGAAAAATACAAAAACTCCGGCGCGGTCGTCCTGTCCTTCTTCGGGGACGGCGCGACCAACACCGGCTCGTTCCACGAATCCATGAATATGGCCTCGGTGATGGATGTCCCCCTGGTCGCCATCATCGAAAACAACCTTTATGGCATGTCGGTCCCCTATTCGCCCGCCGAGATCGAACACACCGGTTGTGCGAGCAATGTCACCGACATCGCCCAGCGCGCCGTCGCCTATAACGTCAACGGCATGATCGTGGACGGCCAGGACGTCGTCGCCGTCTTTCTCGCGATGAAAAAAGCGGTCGAAAAGGCCCGAAAAGAATCGAAAATGACCATCGTCGAGATGAAGACCTACCGCTGGTACGGCCACAGCCGAAGCGATCCGAGAAAATACCGCACAAAAGAAGAAGAAAAAGCCTGGCACGACCGCGACCCCATCACCGTTCTGAGCGAAAAACTTCTAAAGGAAAAACTTGTAACCCAAAAGCAGCTCGACGAGATCAAGCAAAAAGCGAACGACACCATCGAAGCAGCGACACAGTTCGGACTCGACAGCCCCTGGCCCGATGTCACTGACCTTGAAAAAGATGTCTATGTCACTGAAGAATATGATGCAAAGCTCATCGAAGACGAAAAGCAGCTCGCCGCTAAGTCACTCGAAGCAACCTTCGAATTCGAAAAAGCGATGGCTGCGTCCAAGGCAAAAACAAAAAAAGACAAAACAGTCGAATCACAGGGCATCGTCAGGGACAAATACGGCATGGACGTCATGACCATCGGCCAGGCCCTCGTCGCCGCCCAGGATGAGGAACTGGCACGCGATGACAGCGTCATTCTCATGGGCGAAGACGTCGGCCTCTACGGCGGCGCCTACCAGGCCACCAAGGGCCTCGTCCAGAAATACGGAACAAAACGCGTCATCGATACCGCCATCTCTGAAGCCGCGATCGTCGGTGCCGGCGTCGGTGCCGCCATCCGCGGCCTGCGGCCCATCGCCGAGATCATGTACGTGGACTTCCTGACCATCTCCAGCGACCAGCTTATGCACAACGGAGCGTTCAACCGCTACATGTTCGGCGGCCACGCGAAGGTGCCCCTCGTCGTCAGGACCGAAGGCGGCGTCGGCCGATGCATCGCCGCCCACCATTCCAAATCGTTGGAACCGTGGATCGTCAATATCCCCGGCCTGTATGTCGTGATGCCTTCGACCCC
>CAZNET010000183.1:0-5664 GCA_964571885.1 uncultured Pirellulales bacterium | reverse complement strand
ATCAATGCATGTGTTTCCGCCTGGGCTTCGATACTTAAAGGTAAATGAACGGCCATCTGGTCACCGTCGAAATCCGCATTAAATCCTTTACAGGCCAGCGGATGAAGCATAATCGCATTACCTTCGACAAGGGTCGGTTCGAACGCCTGAACACCCATTCGGTGAAGGGTGGGAGCTCGGTTGAGCAGAACGGGGTGCTGATGAATTACTTCTTCCAGAATATCCCAGATCTGTTCATCACGTCTTTCGATCATTCGCTTAGCGCTTTTAATGGTATCGGCCAGACCGTGCTCTTTGAGCTTTCTGATTATGAACGGCTGATACAATTCCAGCGCGATTTTTTTCGGCAAACCACACTGATTCAACTTCAGGTTTGGTCCAACCACAATCACCGATCGCGCCGAGTAATCGACTCGCTTACCAAGAAGGTTCTCGCGGAACCGTCCCTGCTTGCCTTTGATCATATCAGTAAGACTCTTTAACGGTCTGTTGTTACTGCCGAGAACCGGCCTTCGACACCGGCCGTTATCGAGCAGCGAATCGACCGCCTGCTGAAGCATTCTTTTTTCATTACGGATAATGACTTCAGGAGCATTTAAATCAATTAGTTTTTTCAAACGGTTGTTACGGTTAATGATTCGTCGATAAAGGTCATTAAGATCGCTGGTAGCAAAGTTGCCGCTCTCCAGCAGTACCAGCGGACGAAGATCCGGCGGTATGACCGGAATAACTTCCAATATCAGCCATTCAGGTTTATTGATACTGCTTTTAATCGAATTTACTGTTTTCAACCGCTTTGTCAGGTCTTTTATCTTTTGCTTGCTTGATGTCTGGGCGATATTGGCTCGCAACTCGATACTCAGCGTATCCAGATCGAGGTTCTGAAGCAAAGCCCGGATAGCTTCAGCTCCCATCAAGGCCCGAAACGCATTGCCGTATTTTGTACTGGCATCACGATATTCCTCTTCGCTGAGCAATTGGCCCACTTTCAAAGGACTTTGTCCCGGTTCGGTCACGACATAATCCTGAAAATAGATAATCTTTTCCAGATCGGCCGATTTCATTGCCAGCAACGTACCAAGATGATTGGGAATCGCCTTGAAAAACCATATATGCACTACCGGAGCCGCAAGATTAATATGCCCCATGCGTTTTCGTCGAACCCGGCTGTGGGTCACTTTAACGCCGCATCGATCGCAAATAATCCCTTTATACTTCGTTCCTTTATATTTACCGCAGGAACATTCCCAGTCTCTCTCCGGACCAAAAATACGCTCGCAGAACAAACCGTCTTTTTCCGGACGATAGGTACGGTAATTGATGGTTTCGGGTTTTCTGACCTCGCCAAACGACCAACTGCGAATATCATTCGGACTGGCCAATGCAATTTTTACCGAACCATAATCATTTATACGATCATATATATTACCAATCATTACCTTTGACTCCTTATCTTAAACTTGAGTCCTGTTGATGATTCCAAAAACATCATTAAATCGCCGCTCCAAGGCGTTTCTTTTCCATCTGGATATTCAATCCAAGTCCCCTGATTTCATTGCAAAGCACGTCGAACGACAGAGGGGTTCCGGCTTCCAGTGTGTTTTGTCCCTTGACCATCGATTCATATATCTTTGTCCGTCCTTCAACATCATCACTTTTCACCGTCAGCATTTCCTGCAGGGTATAAGCCGCTCCGTATCCTTCGAGGGCCCAGACTTCCATCTCGCTGAATCGCTGTCCGCCGGTTCTGGCTTTACCGCCAAGCGGCTGCTGAGTAATCAGACTATAAGGTCCGGTCGCCCGAGCATGGATCTTATCATCCACCAGATGATGGAGTTTCATCATATAAATAAACCCGATGGTCGCCTTTTGATCAAAAGGTTCTCCGGTTCTGCCGTCATACAATTGCGTTTTGAGCGTATCGGGAACATTAACAAAAAATTCATCTTCTTTCGGCGCGTCTTTTTTGTCTTCGAGTTCCTGGCGATGATTTTGCATTAATTCGTTCGCTTCTTTTGTTAATTCAAGAATATCGTTTTCACTTGCACCGTCAAACACAGGAGTGACCGCATTGAATCCCAGTACTTTCGCTACCCAACCAAGATGTGTTTCAAGAATTTGCCCGACATTCATTCGGCTGGGAACGCCAAGAGGATTCAGCAGAATGTCAAGTGGGGTACCATCTTCGAGGAACGGCATATCTTCAACCGGCATGATCTTGGCGATAACCCCCTTATTTCCATGCCGGCCGGCCATTTTGTCACCGATCGAAAGCGTTCGTTTCGTTGCAATATAGATCTTGACCATCTGCAATACGCCGCTTGGCAGCTCATCGCCGTGTTTCATCCGTTCGATTCTTTTGGCTTTTTCTTCCTGGATTTCCTTGATTTTGCCCCAGTTTTTGTCAATGATTTTCTGTACCTCATCCCGCTGGGAAGCAGGTTTCACCCATTTGATATCGAAGTTTTCAATTTGTTCATAAATAACATCTTCATCGTCACTGGTGCCGACTTTCTGACGAGTCGTAGGGTCAACGATATTAACTTCAAATTTCTCGTGGATTTCCGCGATCATCTTTTTAAAGGCTTCGCATTCTTTGCTGCGCATTTTCTTCTCATAGGTTTTGATCTGCTGTTTTAACGCAGCCTTTGATTCTTCCCCGCCGGCGCCACGCCTGCTGAACCGTTCGGTTTTAATCACAACTCCTTCATAACCGCTTGGCAGTTCTAACGAATCGTTTTTGACATCCTCGCCGGCCCTGCCGAAAATAGCATGAAGCAGCTTTTCTTCAGGAGTCAATTCCGTTTTACTCTTGGGAACCACTTTTCCCACTAATATATCATTCGGACAGACGCGAGTTCCTTCACGGATCACACCATATTCATCAAGATTTCGAAGAGCCTTCTCGCTGACATTTGGAATATCACAAGTAAATTCCTCTTTGCCGAGCCTTGTCTCTCTGACCTCAGCGGTAAATTCATCGATGTGAATGCTGGTAAATTCATCTTTTTTGACCAGTCGTTCACTTACGATAATAGCATCTTCGAAATTAAAACCGTCAAACGACACAAAACCTACAAGTACATTTCGTCCCAACGATAATACACCGTCTTTGGTTCCTCCGCCATCGGCGATAACCTGACCTTTGGCAACTTTTTCGCCCATCTTGACGATTGGTTTCTGATTTAAACAGGTTCGTTCGTTGAGACCGAAAAACTTGAGCAGATCATACTCATCTGTTTTATCGATAACTATTTTCTTAGCATCCACATAGGTCACCGTTCCGCCCTTTTCAGCCCGAAGGACCATGCTCGAGTGCTTGCCGACGGTCTGCTCCATACCGGTGCCGACTAACGGCGGGTCGGTTTGAAGCAGCGGCACCGCCTGTCGCTGCATGTTCGATCCCATCAGCGCTCGGTTGGCATCATCGTGTTCCAAAAACGGTATCAGCGAAGCGGAAATACCCACGGTTTGCTTTGTTGAAACATCCACATACGCCACTTCGTCTGCGGAAACCTCGGTCAGCACGCCTCCTTTCATCGCGAGTACACGGTCTTCAAGGATTTTACCGGATTTCTGGTCAAATGCTGTCGGCGAGGCGATAATCGACATCATATCTTCATCGGCGCGTAAATACGCAATTTCCTCGGTGGCTTTTCTTTTCGAAACTTTCCGATACGGCGTCATCAAAAATCCATACTCATCGATCGTCGAAAAGATAGCTAAAGACGAAATCAAACCAATGTTCGTACCTTCCGGTGTCTCAATGGGGCAGATCCTTCCATAGTGACTGATATGCACGTCACGGACTTCAAAACCGGCACGGCGGCGGTTAAGCCCGCCCGGTCCCAGAGCCGACAAACGCCGTTCATGGGTCAATTGACTCAAGGCATTGGTCTGATCAACGATCTGACTCAATTCGCCGCGGCCGAAGAAATAATTGATACTGCTGGAGACACTCTTGGAATTCACCAGATCGGCAATTCGGATGGTATCTTCGGCGTCTCTTTTAGAACTCATACGTTCCTGGACGGTTTTACGCAGCTTCAGCAGTCCTTTGCGTATTTCACCAGCGGCCAGCTCGTCAATCGTACGAAGCCGTCTGTTTCCGAGATGGTCGATATCATCTACCTCGCCTTTATTGTCACGAAGAAGCAGGATATATCTCATCGTATTGATAAAATCTTCCGGATGCAGCGTCATTTCGTCTTCATTGACGGATTGGCCGAATTTTCGGTTCAAACGGAATCGGCCTACCTTACCGAGCCGATAACGATTAATATCGAAAAACTTTTCTTCGAAAAACGTCTTCGCTTTATCGGGATTCGGCGGATTTCCCGGTCTTAAACGCATGTAAAATCTCAACATGGCATCATCATGACCTTCGCATTCATCTTCGGCGAGCGTGTTAAGAATAATCATGTCACTGACTTTTTCAATAACCTCGACCTTTTTGACACTGCTTTGCTGGATCAGTGAGACTTTGTCTCCGATCTGTGTGCCGGCTTCGACAATGATCTCACCGCTTTTTGTATCAACAATCGGTCCAACCGACCACATACCCGGCTGCAATTGAGACGCCGAGATGGTTTTGGTCGGGTAAAACAGGCGGATAATCGCCTCGGTCGTGCTGTACTGTTCGCTGATCGCCCGTAAAAACACTGTCGCCGGGATTTTGCTCGACTGATCGATCTTGACGATCAAAACATCCTTACGAGTTACCGTGATTTCGATCCAGCTGCCTCGTTCCGGTATCACTCGGCCGCCGTGAAGGACACGGTCGCCTTCTTTGCTGTCCACCACGAAATCCACACCGGGACTGCGATGAAGCTGGCTGACAATCACTCTTTCGGCCCCGTTGATGATAAACTCACCGCCGCCGATCATAATCGGAATTTCACCGATATAGATCGCCTGTTCCGAAAGATCCTCGCCTTCTTTCCTTTTGAGTCTGCACCAGATTTTCAGAGGGTAGCCGTAAGTCAGGCGTAACTGCCGGCATTCAGTGGGCATATATCGGGGCTTTTCAAGTTCATACCCCAGATATTCCAGAAGCATGTTTTTGTCATAGCTCTCGATGGGAAAGACTTCCCGAAACAATGATTCAAGTCCTTCGTCTTTTCTTTTGCCAAGCGAGACATCCGCCTGTAGAAAATTATCGTAACTGGCTTGCTGAATAGCCACCAAATCAGGGATTTCAACCGCATCCTGAACTCTACCGAAATTACGTATTTCCTTCAAAGGCATATGGCACCCCAAAATAAAATATGACTAAATTCTTAAATCCTTCTGCATAACACCTTAGCTGACCTCGACCACAGCGCCGACTTCTTCGAGCTGTTTTCTGGCAGCTTCTGCTTCATCCTTGCTAAGACCTTCCTTAACCGGTTTCGGCGCACCTTCGACCAGCTCTTTGGCTTCCTTCAAACCAAGACCGGTGAGTGCGCGAACTTCCTTGATAACCTGAATTTTCTTTTCGCCGATTTCCTTGAGGACGACATCAAAGCTGGTCTTTTCCTCAGCGGCTTCTGCTTCACCGGCTCCACCCGCAGGTCCGGCGACCATAACGGCACCCCCGGCTGCCGGTTCGATACCATATTCATCCTTGAGATAATCCGCCAGTTCCTTGGCTTGCATTAGGGTCAAAGCCACGATCTTGTCGCC
>CAZNET010000182.1:2231-5669 GCA_964571885.1 uncultured Pirellulales bacterium | reverse complement strand
CGCATCATCATCCCGTGCTCGCCCCAGTCCTGATCGACCTTGATCAGGATGAGGTTCATGCCTTTTTTCATAGAGAGTTCGTATGTTTCCTGGTCGACTTCCATTCCTCTGTAGACATGTTCTTCGCCGACGAGATTGTGATTGACCCAAAGTTTGTATCCGTCATCGGAACCGATGCGGATTTCGACGTCCTGTTCTTTTTTGCTTTTTGCCCAGCAGGCAGCGTAGATGAGTACATCTTCCTGTTCGTAATCGAGACCGAGGGGATCGACGGCGAAGAAGTTGATTTCGGTATCCGACGCTTCGTATGGGAACCATTTCATGACGGAGCCGTCCTCGAGCTTAACTTTCTTTCCTTTTTCGGGTATGTATTTTGCTTCGCCTCCGAGATAATCGGTGTGGAATCCTTTGTTGTCTGGTCTGTCACCGGGATTCGGGAACGGCCCGATGATCAGCCAGTTCGTGATAAAGCCTTCGTCGTCGGCCCAGCTTGTCTGTAGTTCGAAAGGTCCGATGTGGTCCGGGGCTTTTTTTTCTGCCGTCTTTTCACATTCTTTTTCCATCGTTGGTTGGGCCTTGTCCTGTGACACCTTTGCGGATTCTTCACAGCCGACGATGATCAATAAGATAGATACTAACACCAAAATTGACATTAACTTTCGCATGTTTTGCCTCCTAATACCATTATGCCTTTAATCCATTTAAATAACCGTTAGCGGCTAACAAAGATATTAATGGTAAGCAAAATCAAGATCTTGTCAATATGAATTTGAATTTTTTAGTGTTTCGTGTGCCATGCATTCTGAAAAAAGAGGTCTTTATCCGATAATATCGCGTTATTTTTAGTGATAAGGCAGAACTAACCGTGGTTAAAAAAATATTCCGCGTGAGATATCGTTACCAAAAGATCCCTTCTTCGATTCGCCGCTGAATTCAGAAAGCGGCGTTACTATAAACGACAGATATTAGCCGACGGGTTGAAATCTTCTTATTTTTTGAAAATCTTTCAAATGCTTTTTTTTCAGGCTGAAAACGGGGTTTATTTTATATAAAAAATGAAAAATATGGTAAAAATGTTGATTTTATACTTAACATATACCTATCTATTACATATAATATAACTGCTGAGTGGTAAAACATCAGTAAAGGCGCGGGCCGAAAGCCCGTGGCGGCAGCAGCCAAAGGACCTCTACAGGTCATCCACCGCGTGTGGATTCCACAATCAATTGCTCATCCATTATCGTTCGAATCGTTCTTTGTGTTTTTCGGCTCATTATGGAGAAGAACTGCGGAAATTGCCGTTACTTTGTTCCTTCGGCCGGTCACGGTTTTGCGGCGGGGGTCTGCTTTTTTGAGGTGGATCCTCACCGGACGGCCCGCGTCAGATTTGTCGAACGAAGCGAGTGTTGCTGTCACTTCAAGGCACCCGCCCTGATTCTGACCGAGCGTGACAAGCTTGACCTTTCGGCGGGTCTTATCAAACTCGTGCCGCTCACTCAGCGAAATTTCGCGATTGTTGACGCCGAGGATTACCCCGTTGTCGCGGTTCACAAGTGGTACAGCCAGCGAAAACCGCATACTGTTTATGCGAAAACCAAGATCGGCAAGAGTGACATTTTCATGCATCGTTTTATTGTCAACGCTTCGCCGGAGAAGGTGGTCGATCACGCGGACCGCCGGGGCCTGAATAACCGACGGTCGAATCTGCGTCAGTGCAGCGCTTCGCAAAACCAGGCGAACCGGGCGAAATCGAAATTTAAGAAGTCCACACCCTATAAAGGGGTATCGTACCACAAGAAGAGAAATCACTATTCCGCCTCGATTACCATTAACAGAACGACTCATCATCTCGGCTATTTTGCTGATCCTGAAGAAGCTGCCCGAGCGTATGACAAGAAGGCGAAAGAGCTTTTTGGGACGTTCGCGTGTTTGAATTTTCCGGAGGAAAAATAAATACGCAGAACGGTCTTGGCTTGCATCCCAACACGTCGGGAGTCATTCAAAAATGGATGGTTTGTTTCAATTCTAAAAAGGTCTTTTCATTGTGACTTGTACTCAGGCACGGATCAGTTATAATAATCCTGATAGATTAGGTCTATTACCGGCAAGATGTTGCGCTGAAAACAGCTCAAAATAATTCGAGCTGTTTGGGTGCCGGTGGTGCCGGTTTCCGCATTTTTCCCCAAAAAGTAAGCATCCTGCTGAACTGCTTATCGGTAATCGTAATAAGCCGAACCTCCCCGTCAGGCGGCAAAAAATTCTTAACCCGGCTGTAATGAACGTCTGCATTTTCTTCACTCGCACAATGCCTTACATACACCGAATATTGTAACATACTGAACCCGTCCTTCAACAGATTTTTGCGAAAATGCGTATAATCCTTCCGCGCCCTTTTCGTATCCGTCGGCAAATCAAACATCGCAAAAATCCACACCGCTCTGTACCCGCTCAAAATCATAGCTTCGGCAAATCGACCTCTTTTTGTGTCCCTTCAAACACCCGCACCAAAGACGCCGTCGTCCGATGCAGCGCCACCATCAAAGGCCCCTTAAAATCCCTGATGGTCACCGGCTCATACAGCACCTCTAACAGCTTCGCCTTTGTCTGCTGATCCAGTTCCCCGACCCAACCCTCTCTGCAAACTGTGCGGACCTTCTTTTCCACAAATCCCCGAAAAGGCTCCATCATATCGTCCGCCAGACAATACGCGTTATACCGGTTCCTGTGATGCAGCCCAAGCGTCGGCAGCAGCCCCGCGCTGCATATCGCCCGCGCCACCGACGCCCGCAAGACCATATATCCGTAATTCAGCAAAATATTGACTCCGCTTCCGTTTGTATCACGACGTAATGTTGTCATCCCGAGCCCGGCCGAGGGATCTGTTAAATCAGAAAAATACTCCGCCCAGTAACGCTTACTTGCCTGCGCTTCGACATTCGACGTGTCACCGCTCTTAACCTTTTCCCGCAACCCCATCAACGGGCTGTACTGTTCGTTGTCCCTTCCAAGAACGCAAGCCTGGTGCCTTATCTTAGCGCGTACGATCTGCTTCCACAGTCTCTTCTTTACCGGCTCTTTCGCCTCGACCTGATAACGGTACCGTTCGCTTTGCAGACTGTTGCTCTCGACAGGTAAAAACATCCCAGACGGATGATGATCGCCACCGCACAACACAACAGCCGCACCCTTCGATAAAAGCTCAGTAAACACCGTGTGCGTATAAGTGACCCCGCTGTGATCGACAAGCAACACCCCGATATCTTCACAGGGAATACGGCCCGCCTGCTCACCGTCACGCCTGATTACTAACTGACCATAGCGGACCGATAAATAACTGCCCGATTGAGATATCTCCACAATTCGCTTTAGCATAACTCAATATTCTGCTTTAATATCTTCTTAAATATATCGGACAAAAAAGCTCTCCACTTTACTCCC
>CAZNET010000182.1:371-2221 GCA_964571885.1 uncultured Pirellulales bacterium | reverse complement strand
ATTTACACTCGTTATAACTTGATCTCATTTACACATCTGATATAATATGGGCGCAAATGGATGCTGCCTAAGGCGTGTTATAACTTGATCTCATTTACACATCTGATATAATGCCAACCATTCTTTTAGGATTACATAATTCGTTATAACTTGATCTCATTTACACATCTGATATAATATAACATAATCTACAATTCGGGCGATGATGGTTATAACTTGATCTCATTTACACATCTGATATAATTCATAGAGACAGGCATAATCATCATCACGCGTTATAACTTGATCTCATTTACACATCTGATATAATCCGGGTCGTAGTCATCGCTGTTTAGGCAGCGTTATAACTTGATCTCATTTACACATCTGATATAATTTCTCAAGAGTTCCAAAAGCGAATATTCAAGTTATAACTTGATCTCATTTACACATCTGATATAATAAGCCGAGCCCGCGGCGCATCGGTATTTGAGTTATAACTTGATCTCATTTACACATCTGATATAATACAGCAAAATCGACACCGAGGCAGTGACGAGTTATAACTTGATCTCATTTACACATCTGATATAATTATTTGATTATTATATGCCGAAGATACCGGGTTATAACTTGATCTCATTTACACATCTGATATAATCACTTGCCATGCTGTCTTTATCGGGTCCTTGTTATAACTTGATCTCATTTACACATCTGATATAATCCGACGACCGAGACAAACATGACGAACTGAGTTATAACTTGATCTCATTTACACATCTGATATAATTTTAGCCATTTTACGCACTTTCAATTTCTTGTTATAACTTGATCTCATTTACACATCTGATATAATCGCCGGTGTCACTGACCGCCTCCGGCGGCCGGTTATAACTTGATCTCATTTACACATCTGATATAATTAACCTGCAGTGCGCATCAAGAACATATATGTTATAACTTGATCTCATTTACACATCTGATATAATTGTTTATGAAAATGGGCACAGGCAAAACAAGTTATAACTTGATCTCATTTACACATCTGATATAATACAAAAATGTTTATGAAGCAGCAAATGAACGTTATAACTTGATCTCATTTACACATCTGATATAATTCGATTACGTCGGCAAACTCCTCGATCTCGGTTATAACTTGATCTCATTTACACATCTGATATAATTCAGCGAGATCCGCGTTTCGAAAAACAGCGTTATAACTTGATCTCATTTACACATCTGATATAATCTTCAAAAGTGATGGTTGCCGTGTTTAAGGGTTATAACTTGATCTCATTTACACATCTGATATAATTAACTACCTAAAGTATACACTACATTCTTTGTTATAACTTGATCTCATTTACACATCTGATATAATCAAAAAAGACTAACACCGATAATCCCCTTAGTTATAACTTGATCTCATTTACACATCTGATATAATTGTTGATTTTTTCAGGTGTCCAGAGGGTCCGTTATAACTTGATCTCATTTACACATCTGATATAATCCCATTTTAATTCCTTTCTCTTAAATCTTTGTTATAACTTGATCTCATTTACACATCTGATATAATTTGCAGAATATCCCTGAAATTGACGTTGAAGTTATAACTTGATCTCATTTACACATCTGATATAATAATCAATTAGACGCAGAGGAATTGTACAGAGTTATAACTTGATCTCATTTACACATCTGATATAATTGCTTGATGTAAGTCCTACGGGTGATTTCGGTTATAACTTGATCTCATTTACACATCTGATATAATGCGAAATCTTTTTGATCTTCTTCCCCATTGGTTATAACTTGATCTCATTTACACATCTGATATAATCACTTGAAAGAGCATATCCGCA
>CAZNET010000182.1:0-361 GCA_964571885.1 uncultured Pirellulales bacterium | reverse complement strand
GATACGGTTATAACTTGATCTCATTTACACATCTGATATAATAGACGTCGAATTATGGTTTGCGTCAAGCTGGTTATAACTTGATCTCATTTACACATCTGATATAATATACAGAGTTTAAGTCAATGGATGAAAACGGTTATAACTTGATCTCATTTACACATCTGATATAATTAGTTAGGTGATATCATGAAGCTAAAAACAGTTATAACTTGATCTCATTTACACATCTGATATAATAATATCAATGAATGCCTAACCGTCCTTTTGGTTATAACTTGATCTCATTTACACATCTGATATAATTTGAGAATATAGGTCGATAAGTCCTTTAGTGTTATAACTTGATCTCATTTACACA
>CAZNET010000181.1:1967-5678 GCA_964571885.1 uncultured Pirellulales bacterium | reverse complement strand
ATAAAATCATGAAACACAAACACATTGAATTTATTGAAGAACGCGTTGCAAGGGAATTTTTACCCTTTGTAAATAAGCCGAGCAGGTACATTGGCGGGGAAATCAATCAAATAAAGAAAGACTTAACTAAAACGGACTTGAATGTCGCACTGTGTTTTCCGGATGTTTACGAAATCGGTATGAGCAATATGGGCATCGCGATCGTATATGATATCCTAAACCGTTTCGATGGCATTGCCGCTGAACGGGTTTTTGCCCCGGGGATCGACGCGGAAAAAATCCTGCGTGATAAGAATATACCGCTGTTTACCCTCGAATCCAAGGCGGCATTGTTCGGTTTCGATGTCATTGGTTTTTCGATCACCAACGAACTATGCTATACCAACGTGCTAAATATTCTTGATCTTGCCGGCCTGAAGGTGCGATCCCGTGATCGAGACGAAAACAACCCGATCGTCATTGCCGGCGGCGGTATGGCCAATTGCTGCGAACCGATCGCGCCCTTCATTGATTTGTTTGTTCTCGGTGAAGTCGAAGAAATAATCATCGATCTAATAAAAGTCATCGGAGAATATAAAAAAAAGGACAAATACAATTTATTACGCACCGCGGCGAATACCTTTGATTGTGTTTATGCCCCTTCTCTTTATAAATTCGACGGACCCGCCTCATTGAAACCAAAACATTCAGATATTTGTCTTCAGCGGACAAACGCTGTGGTGCGGGATTTTGAAGACGCCCCGGCTTTAACAAAACCAATCGTTCCCTTCTCCGAGGCGGTGCACGAAAGGGTCAGTGTCGAAATCATGCGGGGTTGTCCCGGCCGATGCCGATTCTGCCAGGCCAGTTTCTGCAGAAGACCGATCCGTTTTAGAAGTGTTGATAAAATTTTCGATATCGCGAAAACTTCATTTCATAATACCGGTTTCGATACGGTCAGCCTCTTGAGTCTCTCGACAGCCGATTATCCAAAGCTGGAACCGCTTGTTGATAAGCTGAACGGCTATTTTAAGAATAAACACGTCGGTCTGTCCCTGCCTTCTTTACGCGTCGATCAGCAGTTAAAACTTATTCCCAAATTGGCAACGTCGGTCCGAAAAAGCGGCTTGACGATCGCCGTCGAGGCGGCCAGCGAAAAAGTCCGGCAGATCATCAACAAACCCCTGACCAATGAAAATCTTTTCGCCGCTGTCCAATCGGCTTACGAAGCGGGTTGGCACACGATCAAGTTATATTTCATGGCGGGATTGCCCGGCGAAACCCAGGAAGATATCAAAGAGATCGTTAATCTCAGTTATCAATTAGCAAAACTCCGCAAAAACGTTGACGGAAAAACCGGACAGATCAACGCCGCGGTCAGCTGGTTTGTCCCCAAACCGCATACGCCGTTTGCATGGATCAACCAGATGCCGAGATCGTATTTCGAAAATGCAAAACAAATGATACTCGATGAGAAAAAAAGGCTAAGGGCAAAATTTTTACATTTCAAATTTCATCATATCGAACGCAGTATTCTTGAATCGGCGATCGGACGCGGTGACAGGCAACTGGCCGATGCGATTGAAGCGGCGTGGAAAAAAGGAGCCGTTTTCGATCTCTGGGACGACTATTTCAATTATGAGCTGTGGCGGCAGGCATTCGAAGAAAACGGCTTAGATCCCGAACAGTTAGCTCAAAAACAATTCACAAGAGAAGAAATGCTGCCATGGGAACATCTTGGCGGACCGGGAAAATCGTACCTGCTGAAACATCTTGACGACGCGACAGAAAAAATGAATGCTTAGAAAGCTTCTTTTAAAACTGCCTCATTCCCTGCGGCAGATCGACGCCGACTTTCCCTTGCGATTCACGATACTCGACAATAATCTTTGTCACCTCATCGGGATCATCGATGACCTTAAAAACATCGAGGTCTTCCGGCGAAATATATTGGTGCCCGTCGAGCATGGTATCCTTGATCCAGTCAACGAGTTTGCCCCAGAATTCACTTCCCATACAGATCACCGGAAAGGACGCCTGTTTGAGCGTCTGAATCAAAACGAGAGATTCAAAAAATTCGTCCATGGTGCCGAAGCCGCCGGGAAAAACAATAAAACCATGTGCGTATTTGAGAAACATGACCTTTCGGCAGAAAAAATATTTGAAATGCAGTGACATATTCTGGTATTCGTTGGGAAGCTGTTCCATCGGCAGTTCGATATTCAGACCGATGCTTTTGCCGCCCGCTTCGGCGGCGCCTTTGTTGGCCGCTTCCATGATACCGCCGCCGCCGCCGCTGATCACGGCAAATCCCGCTTTGGCCATTTGGTAGGCGGTTCTCTCAGCGAGATTGTAATATTTGGTTCCGGGCTTGGATCTGGCCGAACCAAAAAAGGAAACCGCAGGACCCACCGACGCCAGCTCCTGGAATCCTTCTGTAAATTCAGCTAATACTCTGAATATCCTCCATAAGTCCTGAACCGGATTATTTGTTTTTTGCAGCATTGACATTCTTTCATTTTCGTCCATCTTCAGCCTTGCCTCCTACCATAATTTCGGCTCATGTGCCGACGGGCAATGCCGCTGGACGGTACAATTCTGACAATCGGGCTTTCTGGCTTTACAGCAATTTCGGCCATGAAAGACTAATAAATGACTGAACATCGTCCAGTTTTTCTTTGGTACTATGTCGGCTAAATCAAATTCCAACTTAACTGGATCGGCATGACTCGATAACTGAAGCCGTCTTGACAAACGAATAACGTGGGTATCACAAACGATACCGGGAATATTATAGGCGTTTCCCAAAATAACATTGGCTGTTTTTCTGCCTACGCCCGGCAGCGTTAAAAGCTCGTCCATTGTTGACGGCACGTCACCGTTAAATACATCGATGATTTTCTGACAGGCCCCTTTGATATTTTTTGCTTTGTTTCTGAAAAAACCCGTGCTTTTAATATCATGTTCGATTTCCTTACCATCGGCCCCGGCCCAGTCTTCGGCTGATCGATACTTTTTGAACAGATCTTTTGTCACGATATTGACACGCACATCGGTGCACTGGGCCGACAGGATCGTAGCGATTAAAAGCTCAAGCGGATTTGTGAACTTCAAAGCAATGGTCGCTTCGGGATAGGTTTTTTTCAGAACCGGCCAGATCGTTTTGACACGTTCCGCCGCCTCGTTTTTATTTACTTTCAATTTTGATTTTTTCATTCAGACGCGTCCTCCTTATCCGGCAATGACTCCAAAAGCTCTTTCAGTCTGTCACCGATCAACAACCCGTGCAGCCGTTCGGGGTCTTCTTTATCGGGAATAAACAGCATCGATACGGGAACACCGGGTTCGTTATAAACCTCTTTCAGATCGATTGTCGCCGGATCGTCTTTTTCCGTGGTATCGGCCTTGATCGCAACAACCGCTTTTTGTTCGATCAATTCGGCGATATCCTCTCTCGAATAAACCGTCGCGTCCACTGCCTTGCAGGTCAGACACCAGTCGGCGTAAAATTTAATCAATACCGGTTTATCCTGCTTAAGTGACTGTTCGATGCGGCTGCGATTATAAGCAGTCCAGTCGATGATTTCAGCCGCCGGGGGTCTTAAAAACCACATGCCGCCAATGACAGCGATCACCGGGGCAATCGATCGAACGATATATTTCCTTTTTCTCGGTGTCATCAGGTCAACCCAGCTGCCCCACATCCATATACAGAACGACAGGATCACCGCA
>CAZNET010000181.1:0-1957 GCA_964571885.1 uncultured Pirellulales bacterium | reverse complement strand
ATCACCGCATAATTCAGCACACCGGCTCTTCTGCCCTGCGGCAGCGACAGCAGCAACTTGACACCGATAAACAGCAGGATAAATCCCATGGATTTTTTGAACAGTTCCATCCATTTACCGGGCTTGGGTATGTATTTTATCGTTCCCGGGATCGATATTAAAATCGCGTAAGGCGTCATCATCCCCACACCGATAAGCATGATCGCGATAGTTGCCAAAGGCAGTTTCTGTGTTTGCGCCCAGGCAAACGCCGCGGTCAAAATCGCGAAACTACACGGGGTACTCAGTAACGCCGCCAAAAATCCCATCCCCAAGGAACCGAGATAACCTTTTGATTTGTCGGATTTTGAAGCGACCGATGGCGCGACAAAGGTCACCGCACCGAACATGAACATCGACAGCGCGACCATCAACAGAGCCATCGCCATCAGAAAAACGGGATTTCGGAAATGATCGCCCCATTGAAAAACGGTGCCGTACACTATCCTTAATACGATATTGCCGGCAGCGATGATAGCGAAAAAGGACAAAATGCCCAGGCATAAAACCAATCCCATTGCGACACATTTGGCTCTGTTTTCTTTGGCTTGATTGACAATACCAAACACGATCAAAGGAATCACGGGCAATACGCAAGGCATGATGTTCAGGGTCAGACCGGCAATAAACGCAAGGGTCAAAGCAAACCACGTCGAATAATCTCCCGCTGTTGTTTGATGAATCGTCTCTTGCTTCGATGCGGGCTGAGCTGTTTTATCAAATATTTCCGTATCCAGTGTCCACCATGAATCCGATCTGTCAAAATCAATGCCGATCTCAAGCGTTTTTTCGAACGGAGACAGACACAATTGAGAGGTACAGGCCAGTCCGGTCAATGTCACTTTAACGTTCGCCTGCTGCGACTTAAAATCTTTGACCGGAATAAAAACAGTAAAGTCACCGACATACACCTCGATATCCTTTTGCAGAGCATTATCATAAAACGTCGACCATGGCGGAAACATGGGTTCATTAAAATCAATGTTTTCCGAGTCTGCTTCGATATTCAGATTGAATCCGCCTGGAGCGGTTTTCGGAGAAGCGTAATAATGCAGATCGTCCGTCCCCTCGAAAACAACAGCGAAGCCCGATCGATCTTCAAGCTTTACCGGTTCGAGACGTGCCTTGGAAACCTGGTCTTCGTAACTGGTGATCTCGACGAACGGATCTAAGTCGGCTCCGGCAAGACTTACGCCGCTCAACGCCAACAAAACAATCCATAACATAATCAACCTGGATTTCATGATTTCTCGACCTCCTGACAAAATCTGAGGAGCCAATGACTATTCTTGAGATTTTTGTTCTTCATCTTTTACGTCATCGGATTTGCTTTGTTCTGCCGGTGTATTTTTGGCCTGCTCGGCTGCGATCAAATCCGCCACGGTAGGTTTTTTCAGTTCGCCTCCCTCGAGAATTACCTTCACATCCACCGCATCAAGTGTTTCATATTTCAATAAAGCCATTGCTATTTTCTCAAGCTTGTCTTTGTTATCCAGAATCAAATGTTTGGCTTTGCTATATGTCTCATCGATAACACGCTTGACCTCTCTGTCGATCATCTCGGCGGTTCGGTCGGAATATTCCTTTTCCTCCGGATACGAAAAACCTCGCTGATTATAATACGAATCGTCATTATAACTGATCGGGCCCAGTTCCTCGCTCATTCCCCAGGTCAGTACCATCTGTTTTGCGATCATAGTCGCTTGCTTGATATCATTTTGAGCGCCGCTGGAAATATCTTCGCAGAATAATTCTTCGGCGATACGGCCGCCGAAACATACCTGCATTTGAGCCATACAGTAACCTCTTGTAAAGATGGTCCTGTCTTTTTCAGGCAGTGCAAACGTCGCCCCGCCCATCGGGCCGCGCGGGATGATGCTGACCTTGTGCAGCGGATCGGCGTCCTTGAGCAGCGACT
>CAZNET010000180.1:0-5700 GCA_964571885.1 uncultured Pirellulales bacterium | reverse complement strand
CGGTAAAATCATCGTCGAACAGCCAACGGGCTACAAGATTCGGGTCATCTTCAAGCTCAGCCAAGGCAATCGATGAAATTATAAATAAAGAAATGATGAATTGAAGAAATAAAAGCTTTTTTCCCATTCTCAACTCCTCCAAAACAAAGATTGATTTGCATTTTTAATTCTATGTTTTTGCAAATTAACACAGAATCTTTTAAATGAGTCTCATTATTCATTATATCAATAATTTAACAACTTGACCTTCTTTATGTATTAATTTTTAGTCATTTTATAAAACCTATGTTCCATTTTCACAAAGACAGGGCCCTTAAAGGGGCCCTGTCTTATCTATAAATTTGTTTAAGGCAGATTCTGTATTACCATGTCGGCCATTTGAGCGGACCTACGAGCCATTCCTGCATCAGCACCGCATAATCCTTGAAGTTAATCATGCCGTCGGCTGACAGATCCAGACCGGGCTGCGGCAGTTCGACCTGCATGACGGTCCCGGGTGCCATACCGGCCAGGTTCATGATCTCGCCATGACTCAACACCCGGCTGTAAACACGGACTTCATCCAGGAAACCGGCGTAGTCGAGCTGCTCGCCGCGGGTGCCGAGTCTTATCGGATCGGTAAAATCATGATTGATAAGCGAATCTATCGTTATAAATTTGACCTCACCGAGAGCACCGTTGACATAAACGCGCTGCTCTTTTCCGTCATAAGTTCCGGCCAGATGATACCAAGCCGTCTCATCATTCATTGGCACATGGGTATGAATTGAGCTTCCCTGTTTATTAAGGGAAAATTTTCCTTCATTTGGATCCATTCCATGAGTATGAACAGCCATGTTCAAGGAGTAAGCACCAGTCCATCCCTTGGTGATGAATTTATTCTTAGCACTATCTACACCGTATGGTTCAGTAATCTTGACCCAGCAGGCAAGAGTGATTTCATCATCAATGTCAGCCCAGGTTATAAAATCATTCGGATCCCAGAAGGTATTGGCATCGGCGGGATTCCACCAGGTAGACGGGGTGGCGATATCCCAACCGTCGGGCCAATCCGCATCGTTAAAGTTCGCATCCGTCGGAGCGTGATAGCCCGGCATACCGGGAATCGTCAGTGGATCGGACGGATCGTAATCCGGCCATGTGTTGGAATCACCGGAATCGAAGTTTTCGACCCAATCGGGATTCGGCCAAGTCGAACTGTCACACGGATCCCAGGCATTCGGCCAAACATCGGGGTTATTCGGCCAAAAGTTCGGATCGCCATCAGGATCCGGCCATTTATCAATGTCGGTTTCGACCTCACCCAGTGCCGGTACATCCGCTCTTTCCCCGCCGCAATAAATATAAAATCTGCTGTTGGGATCATCCGCTTCCGGGGCATTGGTGAAAACCAGGCATCGGCCGAAACCATCCGGACCGTCCTCATACAATGCTGTAGTCGTCTGATAGTAATTCGCGTCCGCAGGATCTTTCAAAGCGTTCCGGGCCTGGCCGTCACGGCTGTTGCCGGAATCATCCTGCAGATCATCGCCGGTAAACGAATAATAAAGTTCCAGATCGTCGTTGCTCGGTACGACCGAAGTCGCCGAATAGCTGTACTTGAGCCAGTCTCGACTAAGTAAACCAAGATCTGTATTATCCACCGCACAATCGGAAAGCTGTCTATAGTTGTTCACGTCAGCAACCGGTTTTCTTATTTCCGGAACACAAACCGGGACATAAATCCGAATATTGTCAAAATATACATCAGCAAAGATGCCTGTGCCGCCGCCGGACCGGTCGCCGATTCCAACCGCAAGTTTGGTGATATTGCTCAGATCAAGGCCCTGATCGGTGAAATCTTTGAGGTCAATCCGCCACAACTTCCATTGTCCTGCTTTTGCGGCGTTAGGATCGGGATGATGGACATAATACCCGTTGCTGCCGTCCTCGATATAGGCGTAGATCGGGGCAGCGGGGTTGGTGCTGATACCATAGAAACTTACCCATAATGATTTAACCCCGATGCCGGTTGCCTCGCTCCAGTCGGTTTGAGGCAGCGGCGGTGCGATAGAAGCGCCGCCATAGGAACCAAAGAAATTGGTAATGTGCAAAGACAACTCGTCGATGGTAATCGTTTCAGTGCCTCCATCGCCTTCGAGGTAAACAAATCCGGAACCCTCTCCCGGCCAGGCACTCTTTAATTCATTTTCACTACCATAACTTTCAAAGTCATCAATAACATAATATGGAGCCACTTCAAACTCCCATATATTGCCTTTCCACATGTTGGGCTCTGCCGCATTGTAGTCATCGACCCGCCAGTAGTAGGTTGCTCCCAAGGACAAGCCTAATGCAGCGGCATCAAGCGAGTAATTCCCTTCGGCGTCAGGGCCCATAATCAAATTAGGATCCAGACGAACCGCACCGATCGGATCGGATGTGCTGGCAGAGTTAACATCTTCGTAGTTGCTTGAAATATAAACTTCCTGCCTGTCATTAGAACTTGTTTTGTCACCAGCCTTGAAGGTCAATGGAGCTATCGGATCTTTTATCCCTTTATCTTCGGGCACTTCACCCCACGCCTGATTAAGATTGATTAACCCGTACATGGCCGCTATTTCTCGAGCACTAAAGGCCCTGTTGTAGATCCGGACATCATCAAACATGCCGTAACAATGACCAATCAGAACATCGGTATCGGTAAGGTCCATCTTTTTACCTGCGGGTATATTTCTAGGGTCATAGGGATCATCGTTATGTTCACCGTCATAATATCGTGTCATGACACCGTCTCCACCCTCACCGACTTCTTTATAATCATAGACGCCGCAGATAAAGTGCCATGTGGCATTTTCGCCTAAATCTTCACCCCATTTGCCGCAAGGTTCCTGTGAATCTTTTGTTTGCTCGGATCTCATTATCCATTTGCAATGAACGGTCTCTGCTTTGACCATCCAGTAGCTTCTTATGCTGCCGCCATCCCACTGGGGATCAACTGTTTGATCGACCGAGTCAAAGTCGTTGGATCCTTTTTGGATCATCTGTTCGTAGTGACCCGTGTCCGGATTCTCCGTCAATCTTATCCAAAAGGTTATCGTGATATCTTTCTCGATATCCGCCCAGGTATAAACATCGTTATAATCCCAGGTATTGGAATCATTGGGATTCCATGATCCGGGATAGGTATTGGCATCATTGACGTCAAAATCGATCCATGTTCCGTTATCATCCCATCCCCAGCTTCCGCCCCCGTTGATCCAGTACAAACCCGAATCGAGAGGCCTGCTGTCAGGGATAAAAATCGCCGTACTGTCTTCACCGGCATCTTCGGCGCCTTCTACCCAGCACGGATCACCGCCAACATAAAAGCCTTCCTCGCCATTAATTTCATTTAGAAAATTCCCATCAAGTTTCCACCATGCCACGAGATTCGGGTCATCTTCAAATAAGGCTAAGGAAACCGATGAAAGTAAAAAAACAGAAATGACCAACCACATAAAGAAATGTTTACCATGCATTTTCAACTCCTCCAATCATAAAAGAAATTTAAAATGTCCTCTATAAACCCGTATTGGAGTTTGATAGAATCCATAAACTAATAATACATCCTCATATAAAAACATTATACTGATTATATGACGAAATAATCGTCATAATGTATTTATTTTTCGTCATATATTATTTAAAATAGAATATCTTCAAATTTCGCCAAAAGCTTTTGATGTTTTTGATATTGGTGAAATTACTTACTTAACAGCAATGGAAATAAATTCTATTTACGTGGATTTAACCAAAGGCGGGGCCTGAAATCTTCTTCGTAATTTTTACCTACAATATCAACATCACCATCCCCGTCAAGATCGCCGATCTTCGCGTTGTGTGAGCCAATTGTTGATATCACATGAGGCTGCCATTTATAGGAAGCACTATCGACATTTTCTATAACCGCTTCTCTTTGGCCGGCGCGTTTGTGCATTTGAGCAACAAAGATAACGAGGTCATCGTCCAGATCGAAATCAGCGACCTGACAGGAATGCAGGCTTTTCCAGCCGGTGACGATTTTCTGTCCGGTCCATTTTCCTTTTGCGTTACCGCCGGGATTGACAAACCAGGCGACACCGATATCGTTTTCTTCTCCTGTCAGTACCACATCGAGATAACCGTCATTATTGAAATCGGCGACAGCGATTTTGCATTCGTTCGGCCAATTTGGATCGATAACATGCTGAGGCCAGGGAACCTGTGTCGGATCTCCCGGATTTTCATACCAGGAATGTCCCCATACGATATCAAGGTCATTATCTCTATCCAGGTCGGCGATCTGCGCGCCGCCGTGACCATGCTGCTCTTTCGCAATCAGGTATTTTTTCCATGGTCCTGTTTCAGGATTTTCCGGACCGGGATACTACCACAGTGTTTCTTTAAAAGCGGCCACCACAATATCGCACCAGCCGTCATTATTGAGATCAAGATTTGATTTTACTTTCCCGTTCACATCGACATAGGTGGTTTTAACTTCATCAGGGTCTTGTTTCGGATCCGGTTCAATTTCATGGATTTTCCAAATATGTTCAGAAGGATCACCGTCTTGTTTTAGAGGATTTTCCATCCAGAGAAAGGCATAATTGCCCGTTTTAGCCCAGTTTCTGTCCTGACCGGTGACCAAATCCATGTCACCGTCACCATCGATATCCGCTCAGTTAGCACCGAGTGAGGGCCCGCGAAACGGCCTGTGCCGCTTCCATTCATTCATGTCACCGATGTTCTGATACCAGCCGAATTTTCTTTCACTCATTTTTATTTTCGAACCGCTGCACCAGATATCCGGCCTGCCATCATTGTCTATATCGACGATTTCAATGTCCGTAATGCGATGCGGCTGAAGCGGTTTTTTATCAATGACAATTTCCTGAAAATTCCATTTTTCATCACGCCCTCACAACGCGCATAATTGTATGCTAAGGATTAGAATCACAACAGAAAATAGTACTCGTTTCAATTTAACTCCTTATACAGATAAAATAATTCTGTCAAATATATCATTTTAGCGTCACTTTCTTAATTTTTATTTTAACCGGCTGGTAAGCGGAGTTGATATGCTTTTTCAAGATGCGATAATCTATATCGTCATACAAGCCGATGGTAAAATGAGCCGGTGAATAATCCATCAATTGCCACTGTTTCGGCGTTTTTTTGTATTTGCGCCCAAAGCCGAAAACCGTCATATTTTTTTCCATCGGCCAGTACTGGTCCTCGAGTTCGTCGTCTTCGTGAAGAACCAGAAAGATCGACCGGTTCAGAATTGTATCACTGAAATAAAGCCATTCGGCTCGTTCACCGCCTGAGGGCATGATATCTCCAATCCAGATTTTACCGCAGGGAGTAGTTAATCCGTTTGGCTCGACCGGCCTGGTGCAGGTATCGTTATTATACTCTATTTTGCCGCCGGGAGTTCCCTCGTATAAAAACCAGTATTTTCCTCCATGTTTTGTAATGGTCAGTTCAGCATAATTCGGATAGATGTCCCAATATAACTGACGCTGACCGTCGCGTGTTTCGGATTTAATTCGGACACAAATCGGCCCCTCTGATACAATCTCGCTTTTAGAGTTGTCATAACCGGGATGTCCCCACTGGCCAAGATTGGGGATACCTCTGAATTCACCCGCGCTTCTTCCACCGGGCCTGTAGCTGATCCAATCGTTTCCGTCTTTATCG
>CAZNET010000179.1:0-5706 GCA_964571885.1 uncultured Pirellulales bacterium | reverse complement strand
ACCAGGTCCTTTCAAATGTCGTCGCCATTCGCCAGGTCCTGAATTCGGTCCCGTCCGGCATTAAAACCTTCGGTTCGATCGGTACCAACCCCTCCTGTGCGGAACCGCAGGCATAAAATAAAATAAAAATTAACACGGGTAAACACGTTACTGTCATCTTTGAATTCGGCATCATAGCCCCCTTATTCATATGTTATTCATTCGAACCGCTATCATAACCTATTCAGCGAAAATTACAACCCCGCAGGATTTTAAAAACGAATGAAAGGCTCACAAATCATTGCATTTCATGAAACCGGCTGGTACAATAAGTATGTGTAAAAAAAAGCAAACCAGACATTTCAGATAAGGAGCACGATTATGAGCTTTAATTTCAACATCTGTGAAGTATTCGAGATCGCCGAGGAACTCGAACGAAACGGCTCTTTGTTTTATAAAAAAATATCCAAATGTTTTAACAACGAGCAGACACAGAAGAAACTGCTCGAACTGTCCGCGCTGGATCAGCGTCACAGCGACGAATTTGCCGAGATCAAAAAGGGATTTTCAGAAACCGAATGCCCGCCCACTGCATTCGATCCCGACCACGAAGATGCTTTGTATCTACGGGCCATGGCCGATCAGCATGTGTTCGATGTCAAAAAGAATTTGTGTGCCCTTATCACCGACCAGAGTGAAAGGGAGATTCTGAATCTGGCGGTCGAAAAAGAAAAGGAAGCGATGGCGTTTTATCTCGGATTGAAAACCGCTGTTGACAAACAGGCCGATAAGGATAAAGTCGAGACCATCATCAAGACCAAAATGCAGCAGTTAGGCGTGCTCAATCGGGAACTGGCGTCACTGGATTAGCGAACACCCAGCGTTAAAACGATCCGTCTTAGTTCATACGATAGTGCCTGACGGTACCATTTTGTAAAAAATCTTCTTGACACCAAAGGGAGCGGATACTATAATTCACATACCGATCGGTTATTCGATTCGAAAGGTTTGGAGAATCTGGGATTGGGATATCTCATTTTGCTCTGCTGAATGACAATGATATTTTTGAAGGAGAAAAACGATGCGTAAATTAATCTGTGTTCTACTGTGCATATCTATTTTTCTAAGTGGTTGTGCCGGAAGAAACGCTAATCCTGTTCCAGCTTATCTTCCTGGTGACGAGAATCGTTCTTGTAAGGGTCTTAAGGCTGAAATAGCCCAACTCGAAGCTGATATGGCAAGAATACTTCCCGAAACGAATAAATTCGGATATAACACTTTATGCTTTGTGGGGGGGCTATTGGTTATAGTTCCCTTTTTCTTAATGGACCTTAAGGATGCTGAAAAAGTTGAATGGGAAGCAATGAGAGTTAGACGAAATCGTTTAGTTGTTTATGCCGCTGAAAAAAGTTGTGATTTTGGAGGAAAAGAACCTGTACCAATTCCTTCTTTGGAAGAAATAAAGAAAATGTCTGAAGAAGCAAATAAAAGTAAAAATTCAAAAACGATAACAGAAGATGAGCCAATCAATAGAAAAAATACCAATAGAACGAATGAAAAAACTTATATTGAAAAAGGCTTAGAGAAAAGTGCATTTACAAATAACAAATATAAACAAAAAGCCGTTGAATATAACAAGAGTGGAGTAGAATTAAGGCAAATTGGCGAGTTAGACCTTGCTCTTGAAGAATTTAATAAGGCGATAGAGATCGACCCAATGATGGCGCAAGCCTATATTAATCGCGCTATGGTTTACTATTTGAACGAAGAATACGAAAAATCCTGGATCGATATTCAAATGGCTCAGAACCTTGGCATTGAACCGAATCAAAAACTGGTTAATGCATTGAAATTAAGATTGAATATCGAGGATAGTAATATTTAGTTACATGTTTCTCCTTAAAAAGCTGTCATGGAATAAGGATTAGGGTTGTTCGATTATTTGTGTCACGCGGCTGCTGCATCCCAGGCTGTAAGCATCGGGGCCGCGCTTGGTTAAAAAACATATAACGGTATCGTTACTTTGGATGTCACCGATAAAACGTTCGCGGCGGGCGTCTTCGAGAAACTCCCGCTCGACATCAAGGTCGAAACAGTAGGTTTTGTCCATGAGCGAATGCGGGTATTCCTGCACGAGTTCTTTGAGCGTATCGGCTGAAATATGAACCGCCTCGACCAGCGGATGAATCTGGCCTTTATGGTCCTGTTTGAACCATAACTCATGGCCGTTCTCGTGTTTGCAAATATAAACACTCCCCTTGGCTGTAAAATACCGTTTTGTCATAACCGGGTATTTTAATGACATTTCATGAAAAAACAATATTTATATTGATTTTTATAGCTTCACACGTACTCTATACTGTTAGCGTAAGGAATCAAACATGAAGATGCTGTTGAAAGTATTCATGGGGTTGTTTGCCCTGCTGCTGCTCTTGCCTGCCGCGGCGGCGGTCTGGATGATCTTATCGGTTATTTTTTGGCCTCTAACGGCGGTTCTGTTTCCGTTTTTGTGTCTGTTGTTTATTCCGATGTGTCTGCTGGTCTTTTGGTTCCATTTGTTCAGACTGCTCACAAAAGCCGTGTTCTACATCCCCTGCAAACTGCTTTGCTGCTGACGGTGTTTGCGAAACTGTTATGTTTCAATCATTTTGGGAAATTACTTTCAATATGACCCGTCGGGAACGATTTATCTATTGCTCCGCAACAAAGATTTTGAATCTGTACTAAAACAGTCTGCCGATAGAGAAGCTGAATGACTGCAGTTCGTCATCGGGATCTTTGAGCACCGGCGCGGCGATCTCGAACCGCATGGGGACCGGTCCGAACCATTGCGGGATCATGATCTGAATTCCCGTACCGACGGAGGTGCGATAGCTGCCGGTATCGATGGTGCCGCTGTCCACGAAGAACAGCAGGGCAAAGGTGTCACTGAATACCGGCACGGTGACTTCGCTGTTGGCTATAAAGACCCACTCACTGCCGACCGGTGTGCCTTTACCGGTCTGTTCGGGTCCGAGCGAGCGGGTACTGACGCCTCGATAATCGAAGCCGCGTATACTGCCCTGACCGCCGGCGTAGAATTTCTCGAACGTCGGTGCGTCACCGGTGACGGTCGCGCCGTAAATCTTCGTGCCGAGAACCGTTTTTCTTTCGGCGAGGTCTTCGTACAGGGTATGATACCAGCGATGAGTGCCGCTTAAAATGCCAAAGTCATGATCGCCTCCGACCTGCTCGTAGAACAATCTGTAAACCTGCCCGGAACTCGGGTCGAACCGATTATTGGTCGTATCTTTTCCGATGCCGAATTTCACACCGTAGAGCATGTTATTGCCTTTGACGGAGGTAATTTCGACGGGCTGACAGGGATCGATATCCTTGATATCGACATTTTCGGCCCTGAAGCCGATACTGGCTCTCCATTTGTTTTTATATCGCCGCTCGAAACCTATGTACGCTTTGGTTCGTCCCTCGTCATAGGTTTCGCGCCATCTTTCCCAACTCGAACCGGCCAGTTCGAGCGAGACGGGTTTATCCTGAAAATACGGTTCGGTGAAGTTCACCGAATATTGGCTGATCTCGGTACCGGGTTCCAGCGCGATCCTCAGATTTTGACCGGCCCCTTTAAAGGCTCTTCCGCTGATAAATTCCTGAAAGCTTTCCGGCTTATCACTAATATCGAAATTTCGCTGCTCGAAAACCAACTGACCAATGACCCCGCTGTCGGTCGCGACACCGGCACCGAGCATGATCATACCGGTCTGCCCCTCAATGATATGAACATAGGCGTCCTTTTGACCCGGCACTTCCCCGGCAGGAGTAATCGTCGCACCGTCGCGTTCGGTCATCGCGGACCGCTGGATATCTTTTTCAAGCTCGCCTTTTCCATCCCCTCTGGCGATATCAGCATTATACCAGTTGCCAGGTTTGAATTCTTCTTCGTCCAGGATCCGTCTGATCACTTTATCCTGTGTTTCGTCGTTGCCGGTGATCAGTATCTTGCCGATGCGGTACCGATCGTTTTCCTGGATCGTAATGTCGATCTGGACACTGCTGGAAGAGACAAATTTTGCTTTATATCCCACTTTAGCGTAAATAAAGCCGTTTTCCTTGTAGAAACCGCGAATCTTCTTTATATCACGCTCGGCGATCTTCTCGCTGTAAACCTGGAACCTTTCCATTTCCATCATGTCGCGAAGCCGGTTTTTCTCGAACGTTTCATTGCCGCTAATCATAATTTTGGAGACCGTATAGATCTGCCCTTCGTCGATCCTGAAAACAATATCCACCGATTTCTTGTCTTCACTGAAGGTCGTCTCCGCATCAATATTGGCATCAAGATAACCTCTCTCGCGGTAAATATTCCTCAGCTTGGCGAGGTCTTTTTCCAGGGTACTTTGAGAATAATGTTTTTGAAAAAAGACAAACGATCTGGTTTTTGTCTTAATCACCTTTTTCAGTTCATCTGTCTTGATCGCGTCATTGCCGACAAATTTGACCGAGCGTATTCTGGCTTTGATCCCCTCATCGATCGTATATTCAACGATACCCCTGGCGAATTTCCCTTTATCGACAGTCACTTCGACAAAGGCGAATCCCTTTTTCTCGTAGAATTTTTCGAGTTCTTTAACACTGCTTTGAACTTCAGCCGGGTCGAGGTAGTTGCCGACGATCAATTTTGTTTTCTTCAGCAGTGTTTTGTCGCTGTAGCTTTTATTGCCCACAAAGACAATGTCACGGATCAGGCTTTTCTCGACGACAACAAACGTGAGAATTATTTTGCCGTCGGCCATCTCGGTATTATAGTAGCAGTAATCGACTTCCTCCAGCGAAGCGATTCGTTCCGCGTCCTTTACGGCCCGTTCGGTCTCAAACGTATCGGTAACCCTGCTTCGGATTTGGGCCAATATCTGTGATTCTTCGAGGCTGCGATTGCCCACGATCCTGATCTCAGCGATCTCCATGGCCGCAGCAGGTACAACGGATGACACCGCTGTAATAAAAACAAGAGTCCAGATAAAAGAAAAATGCGATAATTTTCTATCCATAGAAAATCCTAAAAAGGTTCATCCAGATGCGAGGCGTTTTCAAACCGTGTAAAACGCTCCATAAATGTCAGCTTGACCGTTCCTGTCGGTCCGTTTCGCTGCTTGGCGACGATCACTTCGGCCGTGTTATTGTCTTCCCATCCTTCTTCGCCGCGGTGATAATAATCCTCACGGTGCAGCAGCATAATCACATCGGCGTCCTGTTCGATACTGCCGCTCTCACGCAAATCGCTCATTCTCGGCCGGTGACCCTCTCTGCCTTCCGGCGAACGGTTGAGCTGGCTGAGCACTACCACCGGCACATTCAATTCACGGGCCAGCGCTTTGATATATCGTGAGATCATCGTAATTTCCTGCTGACGCGATTCGACGCGACCGGTCCCCGCGCTCATCAACTGCAGATAATCGATCAGAACACATTTAATGTCATATTTACTCTTGAGCCTTCTGGCCTTGGCCCTCAACTCCAGAGGGCTAAGCCCGGCGGTATCATCAATATAAACATGAGCTTCCGAAAGGATACCACAGGTCTCGACGAGTTTTTGATAATGCTCGGTACTGAGCATGCCTTTTCTGACTTTTTGCGATTCGATTCTGCCGTGGCTGCACAGGAAACGCTCGGCTAACTGCTGACGCCCCATTTCCAGAGAGAAGATAGCGACCGGCTGTTTTTCCACAACGG
>CAZNET010000178.1:0-5730 GCA_964571885.1 uncultured Pirellulales bacterium | reverse complement strand
TAATAAGGTTTTGATCTACCAGTTCCTCAAACCCCCGTCACTCGATATCGGCGAACGATTCGCGATAAAACTCGGAGCCGTCAGGATCAGGGTCGAAGCACTCGATATCAAATGGGATGTGACGGCCTCGCTGAAAGATCAGCAGAGACTCGAAAAAGCAAGATCGCTGATAAAAACCGAACTGGACCGTCTTAAAGAAACCGCACAGAAAAAATTCTACGATGTTATCATCCTCGATGAGATCGTCTTTTGTCTCAATCACGGCCTGGCGGATTTTGAACAAATTAAAGATTTGATTCAAAGCAGGGACGAACATGTTGAAATCGTCCTGACCGGCCAAGGGGCCGGCGAAAAACTGATAAAACTGGCCGATTTAGTCACCGAAATGCGAAAAATAAAACACCCGTTTGATCAAAATATACACGCAAGGAGAGGTATCGAATATTAAAGAGCATTAATCCTTCGAAATCACTAAAGATGGCAGGGAATTAATGCCTCAAAATTAACGATTTTTTTCGACAAAATAGTGCAAAAAAACTTGAAAAATTCGTCTTTTTGTATTAGGATGGATATAAATTGGATACGAATTTGAAAAACTTTAGTTATCCTCAACCGAATTAAATCGGCCGAAGAAAAAGTGTTTGATAAAAAACAGACATATAACAACACGTACAAATCTATGAATTGAATGATAAATCAATGCTCATTGAAACTGAAAGTGAGGTGTGACATGTCGGGTCAGGTAAATCGAAGAGGTTTTTTGAAACGATCGGTGTTGGCGTCAACCGGAGCGGCGATAGGATTATCGAGCCTTGAGGAAAAGGCCCTGTTGGCCGCGACCGCTAAAGACGAAGATAAAAAATGTGATAAAACCAAGATTCCTTCCGAGGCAAAAGGCGGTATGCCGATGGCGAAGATCGGTCATTTGAAGATTAGCCGATTGATCTCCGGCGGTAACCTCATCGGCGGCTGGTCCCATTCACGAGACCTTATCTATGTTTCAAAGCTGGTGCTGGCCTACAATAACGATCAAAAAGTAATGGACACGCTGGAAATGATGGAAGAAATGGGCATCAATGCTGCCCTGACCAATAACAGTGCACACCGGATCATGAACAAGTATTGGAACGAACGCGGCGGCAAGATGCAGTGGATTTCCGAAGGCTTCCCCAGTTTCAATGACATCAAAACAAGTATCCAGAAGACCGTCGACCACGGGGCCCATGCCATTTACGTTCAGGGCGCGGTCGGTGACCGATGGGTGAAAAACGGCAGGACCGAAAAGCTCGGCGAGGTACTCGACTTTATCCGTGAGAACGGTCTGGTCGCAGGTCTTGGCGGTCACTCGATCAAGGTGATCGAGGAGTGTGAAAAACTGAAACTCAACCCCGACTTCTATATGAAGACGATCCATCACGATAAATACTGGTCGGCGACACCGATGGACAAAAGGGAAGAGTTCAAAGTCGATACGCCCGGCTATGCCGACAATATGTGGGATGTCTATCCGCAAAGAACAATCGAAGTAATGAGCAAGGTCAAAGTGCCGTGGATTGGATTTAAGACCCTCGCCGCCGGGGCGATCAAACCGGCTGAAGGATTTAAATTTGCCTATGAAAGCGGTGCCGATGTCATTTGCTGCGGTATGTTCGACTTCCAGCTTACCGAAGATGTCATGGTCGCTAAAAAGATCCTCGCTGGCGACCTTGACAGAACAAGGCCCTGGAGAGCATAAGGATCACGAACACGATCGATTCATAACAGGTAAAAAAGCCCGCCTTGAAGGCGGGCTTTTTGTTTGTCACCGGCGCACCGGTTCAATCTGCGTCAATGATTAAACAGCAAATAGAAAGATACCCAATCTTTCCTGTAATGAAAAAACCTTACCGTTTATGATTGATCTAAGCCCTTTTATAAGTTGAAGTTGCACTCATATTGACGCTGATTTTCCGGTGACTGGGCCTAAAACATGTAATTAACCCCATTCGAACGAAATCGAACATTTAAAGGACGATTTTTTAGAACGGCATAAATCAGAACTCGTATTAACGTATGAATACATCTAATAATGCTCTTTGAATGTGAGGTGTGAAAATGTTTGATAAAGTAAACAGACGAGGCTTTTTAAAACGCTCTGTGTTGGCGTCAACCGGTGCGGCTTTAGGATTGTCGAGCCTTGAAGAAAAAGCGCTCTTAGCCGCGACCGCAAAAGGTGAAAATAAAAAGATTCAGATTCCCGATGAAGCAAAAGGCGGCATGCCCCTGGCGAAGATCGGTCATTTGAAGATCAGCCGGTTGATTTCCGGCGGTAACCTCATCGGCGGCTGGTCGCATTCAAGAGACTTGATTTATGTCTCCAAACTGGTACTGGCTTATAACGACGACAGACGCGTCATGGATACGATGGAGACGATGGAAGAGCTTGGTATCAATGCCATCCTGACCAATAACAGTGCCTGGCGGATTATGAACAAGTACTGGAACGAACGCGGCGGCAAGATGCAGTGGATTTCCGAAGGATTTCCAAAGTTTAATGACATCAAAACGCCCATACAAAAAACAATCGACCACGGTGCCCACGCGATCTACGTTCAGGGCGCGGTCGGTGACCGATGGGTGAAGAACGGCAGGACCGAAAAACTCGGCGAGGTCCTCGACTTTATCCGTGAAAATGGATTGGTCGCAGGTCTTGGCGGTCACTCGATCAAAGTGATCGAAGAGTGCGAAAAACTAAATCTCAAGCCGGACTTCTATATGAAGCCGCATCATCATGACAAGTACTGGTCGGCGACACCCATGAACGAAAGGGAAGAGTTCAAAGTCGATACGCCCGGCTATGCCGACAATATGTGGGATGTCTATCCTGAAAAGACGAAAGAAGTGATGAGCAAGGTCAAGGCTCCGTGGATCGCCTATAAGACACTGGCAGCCGGTGCGATCAAACCGGCCGAAGGATTTAAGTTTGCCTATGAAAACGGTGCCGATGTGATCTGTGCGGGAATGTTCGACTTCCAGCTCACTGAAGATGTTATGGTTGCAAAACAGATACTCGCCGGTGACCTCAGCAAAAGGACAAGACCCTGGAGAGCGTAAAAAGAAAGCGCAATCTGGTTTTTTTAACAGGCAGCAGGCCCGTCGTCAGAGACGGGCTTTTTTTTTATTCTTTCTTAAACAAAAAGCAACAATGGTTTTTAATTTAAGCTGTTAATTTTTTCCATTTTGTTGATGTATCTGTAAGCCATCCAAAGGCCAATAAATGCCGCGATCCCAAAGCAGCAGTCGATGATCTGCCAGAAAAACGGGATGCCGCGGATCGGTCCGAAGATAAACGCCCACGGGATCACCAGCACGCTTGCGATCATGCCGAACACAACGACCCATTTGTTGCGAACCGGATCGATCAGCGGACCGACAAAAGCGATTGCGATAACCATGTGCCCGAAGGCAAGCCAGTCCGTCCCGTAAAAAATAAAGGGCTGCTCGTTATGGACTTCCGTGACACCATTATAAACATGCGTGATCCACTTGGCCATCGGCGGATAAAAAGTTTCCATTTTTGTCCCCTCACCCAAGTGACGGTTGAGCATCTGGATACCTTGCGGGATCGGTATCGCCGTCAGCCCGGCGAGCACCGTCCCGACGATGACCAGCAACAGCAGAACCCTGACCTTGAACATCAGCAGCTTCGTTCGTGTTTGCGCCGAATCCATACTGTTGATAGTATCCCAATCCTGTACAATAATCAATAAATTATCTATACTGTCCATTGACAAAACAACCATCCTGTGGTTTGATTAATAGTGTTGCGTGGGCGAAACAGATTCTAATCAACCACAAAACAAGGAGATACATATGAGATATTCAATAAAATTAATTCCCGGTATTATCGCGGTTGTTTTGGCTATGATTGTATCATTTGTTTTGAAAGATGCCAGAATAGTGACTGTTCTGTCTCTGATTACTGGCATGTTGGCATTAATAGTTACTTTGGGATATGTCTTATTAAAGAAAGAAATTCTTTGGAAAAAAGTTATTTCAATTTTTATCCCCGTAATTTTGTTCATTTCGGTAGCATTATCTCATTTGCCTTTAAGGTTAGTTTTTCGTATCTATCGTGCTGAGTTTGATAACGCCGCTTCACAAATAGAAACAGGTACTCCACCGACCATGCCTTTCTGGATAGGTCCATTCAAAATTGAAATGACAGGTAGAAAATCAGCCGATACAATTTATTTGGCGACCAATAATACAAAATATGAAATTGATGGTTTTGCTAAAAGTCCGAACGGTGCAGGTTTTAATCTCTGGTCATGTATAAGGCTCGATGATACCTGGTCCTATGTTAAAGAAGATTAAAACTTATAAATGAATTATGGATTATTGGTGTATAGCAAATAAAACATAGATAATATAAAGTCTTTTTGAAGGAAATTTTAATCTTGAGAAACAGCCGTCGCTGGTGTAGAATATTTGTTGATAGTAAAAACTTTAGTTTTGATGAAAAGGAGCTTAAGTTATGAGTAATGCAAGTGTATCTCGGCGTTCGTTTATTAAGAGTACTTCGCTGCTGGCCGCTTCGGCTGCGGCCGGTGGGTTGTCAGCGGTTTCTTTGGCCGATGACAAGAGGAAAAACATCACCAAGGCAGACGGTTTATCCAAGTCAGTGGTTCACGGCAATATCGCCCAGTCCGCTTCGTGGTGGTGCTATCAGAAATATATGTCGCTGGATGAATTCTGCGAAGGCGCGGTGAAAATCGGCTTGAAAGGTGTCGATCTGCTCGGGCCGAAGGATTTTGAAACCGTCAAAAAATACGGCCTTGAGTGTTCGATGACGTTCGGGCCCGGCGGGCTCAACAACCCCGAGCAGCACCCAAAGTTCAAAGAAAAAATGATCGCCCGGATCGACGAAGTGGCCGACGCCGGTTTTAAGAACGTGATTACCTTTTCCGGCAACCGCGGCGAGATCGGCGACGAGGAGGGTCTCGATAACGCCGTCAAAGCCGTCAAGATGGTAGCCGGACACGCCGAGAAGAAAAATGTCATTATCTGCATCGAATATCTCAACACCAAGGTCAATCATCCCGGCTATATGTTCGATAATATGAAATGGGGCGTCGAACTGTGCAAACGGGTCGGTTCCGAGAATATGAAGATCCTGTACGATATTTACCACGCCCAGATCATGGAAGGTGACATTATCCGAACGATCCGGGACTACCATCAGTATATCGGTCACTATCACACCGGCGGCAATCCCGGCAGGCATGAGATCGACGATTCACAGGAGCTGTATTACCCGGCCATCGTCAAGGCGATTCTTAAAACCGGGTATAAGGGATTCCTGGCTCACGAGTTCGAACCGACACGCGACCCGCTTCTGTCACTGTCAGAGGCGGTAAAGATCTGTGATGTTTAAAAGGAGGATTTAGATGACGGACAAATTCGCGGTCATTATCTGTGCGGCCGGGGCGAGCAGCCGATTCGGCGGGACCCGTAAAAAGCCCTTCGTCGATGTAGGAGGCAGGGCGGCCTTCATTCGGAGCATCGAACTGTTCGACAACCGCGATGACGTCAAACAGATTATCTTAGCCATCTCTGAAGACGATGACGAGATCGTCAATGTCAAATGGGGCCCCAACCTGAAATTTTTCGGCGTCAAAATATGCCACGGCGGCGAGGAACGTTTCGACACCGTCACCAACGCTCTGAAGCTCGTCGAGGACGATATCG
>CAZNET010000177.1:0-5737 GCA_964571885.1 uncultured Pirellulales bacterium | reverse complement strand
TTTCTTTGTCGCGGATGTATTTGACCATCGCGGATTCGACCTGCGGACGGGGCCAGAAGACGGCCGGCTTTAATATGCGGATCAGCTTGACGGTTCCTGTTACCTGCAGATAAACGGACAGAGTACCGTAGTCTTTGCCGCCCGGCTGGGCGGTCATGCGCTGGGCCACTTCCTTCTGGACCGTGACAACCATCGCATCGGCGGTCAGCTCGCCGATGACAAGATTGATCATCAGCGGAGAAGCGATATTGTAAGGCAGGTTCGCTACCAGCATCAGCCGGCTTTTTTGGGCCATCGTTTCTTGAATGTGTGCTACGGCTTTGTCACTAATATGGTGTTTGGTTTCGAGAATATCGGTATGCAGGATCGTGACATTATCTTTGCCTTTTAGCCTGTCGCAGACGATCCGATAGAGGGTCTCGTCAATCTCGACCGCGAAGACATGTTTCACTTGATTCGCTAATTCTTCGGTCAGCGAGCCGGTCCCGCTGCCGACTTCGAGAACGATATCGTCATCGGCGATGCCGGCTTTTTCGATAAGCAGAGAAATCAGGTTCTTATCGACCAGAAAATGCTGGCCGAGGCGTTTGTTCGGTCTAACGCCGTAACGGTTCAATAACGATTCTACCTGCTGTTTGTTCTGCATGGTGTTATTTTATCAGATCACAGCCGCCCTGATAAGCAATAAATATGTGAAGAATACGGACGTCGCCTGCCAAAAAATTCGTTTGTCAATTTGGCGACAGGGCGATTATGTATTATACTTTACGTAGGTTGGGAATAAAAAAATGGCTAAAGAGGTGAGGGTCACTTAAAAAGCGTGACAGCCTAAAAAACTTTTGTGTAAACCCGACCGTACATCCTGCTTGGGGGGGCAATTCACCAGGCAGGATCCTGAAAGAAGCGTTTTTGCAATAAGCAGAAACTTTTCATAAAGAAACGAATGCTTATTTGGGGGGCCAGTATAAGCTTTAAAGTTTCTTTCCGACTGAGGTGCCTGTGCGATGGTACAGGCCCTCTATTTTTTTGCGCCCGCTTTTTTTCATATCTTTGGCATTTCCCGACTTCATATATGAACGTTTTACAATAAAATTTTATGAAATTATTTTTTAATGAACATTTGCGGCAACCTTTGGATAAACTATAATATTGATTATTAACCTGAGTAAGGGATCATACTATGAACAGAAGATTTATGTCAGGGGCGGTATTCATTGTTTTATTATTTTCCGGTTTGGCGAATGCGGATCAAGATTATTTTGCGGTGTTTATGGGCGGTCAGAAGGTCGGCTATACGGTTCAGAGCCGTACGGTTGCCGACGGCACAGTAACAACATCGGAGGAAATGAACATTACGGTGACACGATTCGGGATGCCGGTGACAATGAATGTGGTCGAGACATATATTGAAACCGTAAAAGCCAAACCTGTCGGTTTTAAATCGAAACAGGATATGAGTATCATGGTTTCACAAATGTCCGGTGTGATCCGGCCGGATGGAACGATGAAAGTGGTTGCCGACCAGATGGGTACGCAGCAAACGCAGATTCTTGACTGGCCCGAAGGCGCCCTGATGGCAGAGGGATTAAAACTAATGTCACTGGAAAAAGGGCTCAAGGAAGGAACGGCCTATTCGGCTAAGGTATTCAGTCCGAGCATGCTTCAGGTATTCGATGTGAATGTAATTGTCGGCGAGACCGAAAATGTCGATCTTCTGGGCAAGGTTTTATCGTTGACAAAAACGACCACGTTCATGAAGGTTCCGGGCGCGGGTCCTGTTGTCACGGTCAGTTATGTCGATGAGCAGATGAAGCTGTACAAAAGCCTGACACCGATCATGGGAATGCAGATCGAGATAGTCGCCTGTGACGAGCAGATCGCCAAAGGTGATATCAATCCGCTGGAGTTGTCCGAAAAGATGTTTGTGAAAAGTCCCGCTCAGTTAAATCCGCAGCGGGCGACCTCTATAACTTATCGCCTGTCACCTATTCCGGGAGAAACGATCGATATTCCATCCAGCGATAACCAGCGTGTAAAAAAACTCGCTGACGGCAGCATGGTGGTTACCGTTAGTCCTGTCGCGGTGCGCCGAAGTTGCCGGATCCCTTACTGCGGCAGGGACGAAGAGGCGCTTGAAGCCTTAAAGCCCACTCGGTTCCTGCAAAGTGACGATCCAAAGATCGTCGAGCTGGCCAAAAAAGCGATCGGAGGTACCAGAGATGCTTACGAGGCAGCTAAAAAGATCGAAACATTTGCTGCCGGTTATCTCAGCCAGATCAATTTGTCGGTTGGGTACGCATCGGCGGCCGAGGTCGCCGAAAGCCGGGTCGGCGACTGCACGGAATTTTCTGTTCTGACCGCGGCCATGTGCCGGGCCGTCGGGATTCCATCTCGGCTGGCGGTCGGTATCGCGTATGTTGAAATGTACGAATCGATGGTCAGTGCCTTCGGGGGACACGCATGGACCGAAGTCTATATTGACGGCAAATGGGTCGGCCTGGATGCCAGCTTCACTTCGTCGGATCGGGGCGGCTACGGCCCGGGACATATCGCGCTGGCCTACGGCAACGGCGGCCCGGAAGACTTTTTGCAAATGCTAAGCTCCTTCGGCAAATTCACCATCGTCAAAGCCGTCGAACAGTAACCCTTAATGGTTGGTAGCCGCATTAAATATAAGCAGGTTATATCTTTCTTGTAAAAAAGACCTGTCCGCGTTAGGATATCGGTTTTGGTTCAGGAATTTAGCAATGAGAATTGACGTGCTGACATTATTTACGGAGATGTTCGAATCGCCTTTGAGTCATTCGATCATCAAACGCGCCCGCGCGGCAGGGCTGGTGGATATTGCATTGACCGATATCCGCGATTTCGCGCCTGACTCGTACCGTAAGGTCGATGACAAGCCCTACGGGGGCGGGCCGGGGATGGTGATGATGCCCGGGCCTGTCTTCGACTGCTACGAACATGTACAGAAGCTGTCGGAAGAAAAAGGCAGGACGGTCCTGCTGACCCCGCAGGGCAAAAAATTCGATCAGCGAAAAGCTCAGGAACTGAGTAAAGAAAAACGGCTGATATTGGTCGCCGGGCGATACGAAGGCTTTGATGAGCGCATCCGCACCGGGCTGGATGCCGAGCAGATATCGATCGGCGACTATATCCTCAGCGGCGGCGAACTGCCGGCGATGGTGATCATCGACGCGGTCGTCCGGCTGATCCCGAAGGCGCTCGGCGACGAGGATTCCCCGAAAGATGATTCCTTTACCGATAATCTTTTGGAGTATCCGCAGTACACCCGCCCCGAGGAATTTCGGGGAATGAAGGTACCCGATATCCTGCTCAGCGGCGACCACGGCAAAATCGCCCAATGGCGGCGAGAACAGGCGATCGAAAGGACAAAACAGAATCGACCGGATTTGATAGATGGAGATCAGCATGATAAATAATCAAAACAGAAGAGATTTTTTGAAGGCCTGTATCACCGTTTCTACGGTTTTATGGACGAAGCAGGTGTTTGGTTTGAAACAAAGACATGCCTTTCGACGAAAACCGAATATCATTTACATCTTAGCCGATGACCTTGGGTATGGTGACCTAAGTTGTTACGGCCAGACGAAATTTAATACGCCGAACATCGATCGACTGGCGAAAGAAGGAATAAAATTTACCCAGCATTATGCGGGGAGCACCGTGTGCGCGCCGTCACGCTGCGCTTTGATGACGGGTCTGCATACGGGACATTGCCGAATCCGCGGCAATAAACGAGTACCGTTGGAACCGGGAGATATCACCATTGCTGAAATAATGAAGCAGGCAGGGTATGTCACCGGAATTACCGGTAAATGGGGACTGGGTGAGCCCGAAACGACAGGGATACCGAATAAACAGGGATTTGATGCGTGGTTCGGCTATCTGAATCAGCACAACGCTCATTTTTATTATCAACCGTTTTTGTGGAAGAACAAAGACCTTATCGTTCTTGAAAAAAATAAAAATTGTCAGCAGGGCCAATATACACACGATCTTTTTACCGATTTTGCACTGGATTTCATCAAAAACAATAAAGACAAATCTTTCTTTTTGTATATTCCGTATACGATCCCTCATGCGGAAATGCTGGTTCCGGACGATTCGCTCAATAAATTTAAAAATACGTTTCCGGAAAAACCCTATCGTAAGAGATGGGAGCGTGACTACAATTCACAGGAATATCCGCTGGCTGCTTTTGCCGGAATGGTAACGCGCATGGACCGTGACATAGGTAAAATACTTGACCTTTTAAAAGATCTCGATATCGACAATGATACGCTTGTGATGTTTTCCAGTGACAACGGCCCGCACCGGGAAGCCGGGCATAATCCCGACTATTTCAACAGTAACGGCCCGCTTCGCGGCATCAAGCGCGACCTGTATGAAGGCGGGATCCGGGTTCCAATGCTTGTCCGCTGGCCTGGCAAGGTCAAAGCCGGGTCGGTCACCGATCATGTTTCGGCATTCTGGGATGTGATGCCGACATGTGCAGAACTGGCAGAGCTGGATACGCCCGGTGACATCGATGGCATTTCCTTCCTGCCAACTCTGCTGGGTAATCCCGAAAAGCAGAAACAACACCAGGCATTGTATTGGGAATTTCACGAAAAAGGCGGCAAGCAGGCGGTGCGTATGGGAAAATATAAAGCCGTTAAACTGCGCGTTCATCAAAATCCGAAGGCGAAATGGGAACTCTATGATCTTGAAAAAGACCTGCACGAGGATAATAATATTGCCGATCGGCATCCGGATATCGTTAAGGAAATTGACGCCTGGGTGCAAGCCAACCGAGCCGATTCCGCTATCTGGCCTATCTATCCGTTAAGCTCAAAATAAAACAAAAGATAACGGCCCAACACTTGCGACAAAAACGAAACTATGTAAGTTGTTTTTTTATAAGGATTTAAGGGCAAAGAGAGTTCAAGATGATTTCGGGTTATCGAGCGGGGCACCAAATTTCCAAAAAAAATCTTGCCTAAAATCTAAAAAGCATTAAAATACGGGTTTATACAAATTTGCAGAATTAAATCCATAGAAGTCATCTTGAACAAGGAGACAGATCAGTGAAAACTGAATTATTAAAAGCAGTTGAAGAAAAAAGTTTGAAAAAAGACGTGCCTCACTTCGAGATCGGTGACATTGTCGATGTTTACTGCCGGATCCAGGAAGGCGAAAAGATCCGGACACAGGTTTTCAGCGGCACCGTGATCGCGCGCAAGGGTACGAGCATTAATGAGACCTTTACCGTTCGGCGAATCGTCGGCAGCGAAGGCGTCGAGCGTATTTTCCCGCTGCATTCTCCTAATGTTCTGGATATCCGTCCGAAACGAAGCGGTAAGACCCGGCGGGCCAAGCTTTATTTCCTCAGGAAGCGAACCGGAAAATCCGTCAGGCTCGCCCAGCGGCACAGCGAGCATACTGTCTCGAAATAATTTCGGAGCCTGGTATGTTCGGCCTGGGAACGGATAGAAAAAAGCTGCTTGCCGATCCAAAATTCTTCGGTGACTGGGCCGAGAAGAAGACAAAAAAATTCCTTATCAAGAAGGGCTTCAAGTACCTCACCGCCAACTATTTTTGCAAAACAGGCGAGATCGATCTGATCATGGTCGATACCGACGGTACGATCGTGTTCGTGGAAGTCAAGGCCCGCACCAGCAGAGACTATACCGAAGTCGAGGATGTCCTGACCTATCCGAAAAAACAGAGGATG
>CAZNET010000176.1:0-5742 GCA_964571885.1 uncultured Pirellulales bacterium | reverse complement strand
TTTACCTATCTTAACAGGGGTGTTTTTGCGGTAAGTCCTTATGAGATATTGAATAAAAAAAATTTTAAAAATTCCGATTTTACCTTTTAAACCTTTGCCCGTATGTGCGCTTTTTTACCTGGATTTACATAATTATTCCCTCTTTTAAGTCCAGTATTATGTGCGAAAGGATCAGGGCGTGCGAAAATTTTAGAGGTTTGAAAAACGTGATCTTCTCGTGTCGAGACCTCGCTGCAAGCATAACGTTATGTTATTAAATTGTCCTTGCAATGGATGGGTATGTATGTATAATGGCCGGTCCGTGTAAGGTAAATGGTATGATAAACTGGTTTTAATGGAGACTTTATATGGCAGATGCACCCAAAGCAAATGCAGTCGTAGCTCAATCGGGCGGCCCGACAGGCGTGATCAACGCGTCGCTGGTCGGTGTGATCGAAGAGGCCCGCAACCACCCCGAGATCGAGAATCTGTACGGCTCAATCCATGCCGTGGCGGGTATGGTTGAGGAGGATTTTATCAAACTCGATGAATTGTCGGACGATGTGCTGGAAAAGGTCGCGGCTTCGCCGTCCTCGGCACTGGGTTCCAGCCGGGACAAACCCGACGAGGCCTACTGCGAAAGGATACTTGAGGTCCTGAAAAAACACAACATTCATTATTTCTTTTATATCGGCGGCAACGACTCGGCCAATACCGCCTATATCGTCGATAACATGGCCGACTCGTCCGGCTATGATATGCGTGCCTTCCATATCCCAAAAACCGTCGATAACGATCTGCTGGTCACCGACCACTGTCCGGGTTACGGCACAGCCGCGAAATTCGTCGCCTGCGCCCTGATGGGGGATGACCTGGACAACCGGGCGCTGCCCGGTGTCAAGATCGATGTTATCATGGGGCGTCACGCAGGATTTTTGACCGCCGCGACCGTACTCGGTAAACAGCGCAAAGACGACGGCCCGCACCTGGTTTATGTCCCTGAAAGAGGCGTTTCGATGGACCAGTTTATCTCCGACATCGATAAGGTTTATAAGAAACTGGGGCGGTGCGTTGTGGCGGTCAGCGAGGGCATCTGCGACACGGACGGTGAAACCTGGGCAAAGAAGCTTGCCGAAGAACAGGAAGTGGACGCCCATGGCAACATTCAGCTTTCCGGCACCGGCGCTTTGGCCGATTATCTCGCAGGCCAGGTCAAGGGCCAGCTCGGCATCAAACGTGTCCGGGCCGATACCTTCGGCTACCTGCAGCGAAGCTTCGCCGGTCTGCAGTCCGAGGTCGATGCACGCGAAGCCCGCTGGTGCGGACGTCACGCGGTTCAGTTCGCGATGAAGTATTCGAACGGCTCGGTCGCCATCCGGCGCACCGGCGAAGGGGACAACTACGATATCGAGATCTTCCGCACGATGCTCAGCAGTGTCGCCGAGAAGTCAAAATCGATGCCGGACGAATTCATCAACGATGACGGCAACGGTGTCACCGACGAGTTTATCCGATACGCGATGCCGCTGACGGGCAACCTGCCGAAAACCGAATATCTCGGCAATTACCCGAGAGTGTAAAAAACTTTAAGAAATCGAAGGATCGGTTATGGCTGATTTCACGATATCAAATTTAGGTGAAAAACAAATCAGATCACCGCTTGCTTTTTCAAAGGTAAGCGGTGATTTTCTTGCCGATTTTGTCAGTGACGAAGCGCATATTCTATCCGATATCGAAGCGACGGCCGAACATAAAGGCCTGCTCGAAAAAGCGGGACCGCGGGAAATGCTCTTTTTCGATCCGCAAAAGGTTTACGCCGCGATCGTGACCTGCGGCGGCCTGTGCCCGGGTCTCAATGATGTGATCCGGTCCATTGTCATGACCTTATGGTACCGCTACGGTGTGAGGAAAATTTCCGGCATCCGCTACGGCTACCGCGGCCTGCTCAAGGAATTCAACCTGATGCCCATTGAGTTAACCCCTCAGAAGGTTGCGGAGATCCATCTGCAGGGCGGGACGATCCTCGGCTCATCCCGGGGACATGGTGACCGGACCGCCGACATGATCGATGCCATGGAAAAGATGAACATTAACATGCTCTTTACCATCGGCGGCGACGGCACACAAAAGGGCGCGCTGGCGCTTTTCAATGAGATTCAGAAGCGAAAACGAGATATCGCCATCGTCGGCATTCCCAAAACGATTGACAACGATCTGAGCTTTGTTCAGCGTTCGTTCGGTTTTGAGACGGCGGTCGCCAAGGCGGTGGACGCCATTATGGCCGCCCACACCGAGGCCCACGGAGCCGTCAACGGCATCGGGCTGGTCAAGGTGATGGGCCGGCAGTCCGGTTTTATCGCGGCCAATGCGGCTCTGGCGTCCGGCGATGTGAATTTTCTGCTCGTGCCCGAAGTGCCCTTCGATCTCGAAGGGGACAAGGGCTTGTTAGCGCACCTTGAGAACCGCATGAAAAGAAGATCGCATGCGGTCATCCTTACCGCCGAAGGAGCGGGACAGAAACTGCTCGAAACAACCGAACTGACCGATGCCTCGGGCAATGTAAGGCTCGAGGATATCGGATTATTTCTCAAGACCAAAATACAGGCATACTTTAAGCAGAAGCAAATCGAGGTAAATCTCAAATACATCGACCCCAGCTATATCATCCGCTCGCTGCCGGCCAATCCCAACGACTCGATCTACTGTAATCAACTGGGCACCAACGCGGTGCACGCCGCGATGGCGGGCAAGACCGGCTGCATCGTCGGCCTGATGCACAACCAGTTCGTCCATGTCCCTCTGGCGATGACCGTCTCGAAGCGAAATGCCATCGATCCCGACGGCCAGCTCTGGCGTTCCGTCATCGACGCCACCGGCCAGCCCGCCCTGATGAAAAACTGATACCCGCGACAACACTTTCTTTGTCATTGCAAGGGAGCTAAAGGCGACCGCGGCAATCTCTCAATGTAACGTTCGGTTAGATCCTAAGGTCGTGAGATTGCTTCGCTTCGCTCGCAATGACTTTGTGCTTTTTGTTCTTGAAAAACAACGGGTGGCAGCCACTGGGCATAGCGAAGTGAATGGAATATCCAGTGACGAGAAACGAGTCACGAGCGGCTAATTGAATAATGCTTCGACAAATACATCCGGATCGAACTCGGCGATGTCTTCGGGTTTTTCGCCCAGGCCGATGAATTTGACGGGGATATCCAGTTGATCCTTGATGGCGATGACGATACCGCCGCGTGCCGTTCCGTCAAGCTTGGCCAAAAAGATGCCGGTGACATCGATCGCCTCGGTGAACATCTTCGCCTGCATGATCGCGTTCTGGCCGGTCGTCGCATCCAGCACGAGCAGCACCTCGTGCGGCGCATCGGCGATTTTTTTGGTGGTGACATCGCGTATCTTTGTCAGTTGTTTCATCAGGTCTTTCTGAGTATGCAGTCTGCCGGCGGTATCGAGGATCAAAAAATCTGCGTCTCTGGCAACGGCGGCTTCACAGGCATCATACGCGACCGCGGCCGGATCCGAACCGGATTTGTGTTTGATGACCTCGACTCCGATCCGCTCGGCCCAGATACTCAACTGTTCCACTGCCGCGGCGCGGAACGTGTCGCACGCCGCAACGATCACATTGTTGTCATTTCGGCTGAGTGTATAGGCAAGTTTGGCAATGCTGGTGGTTTTACCCGAACCGTTCACTCCGGCCACCAGGATGACTGTCGGTTTGGTTTGCGAAACATGAAGCCGCCTGTCCCTGTCGGGCCAATAACCCTTGATGTGCTCTTTAAGAAAACCCACAATATCATCGGTCTTGTCGATCTTTCCTTTTTTATACGCCTCGCGAAGTTCGGTGATCAGCTTATCCGTCGTTTCCACGCCGATATCGTCGCTGATCAGCGTTTCTTCCAACTCATCAAGCAGCTCGTCGTCGATCTTTCTGCCCATCCCCAGCACCGACGACAGCGACGAACTGATTTTATCGCGTGTCTTGTCCAGCCGATTTCTGAAATAATCTACCGTTTTGCTGAAAATTCCCATGATACGGTCCTAAATCAATAGCAATGAACTAACTACAATAATATTTTTTTCAAAAATTTCAAGTCTCGTTGCAATAACTTTCGAAATTAATGCGTGAAATAATCGGATATATTTTTTTTGTGTTGACAATTGGATTAGAAAATTGTTAGATAGACCGTACCGCGAAATAGAAACAGCGGGTCGTTAAAGCAAATAGAAATAAAATTCAGTTCATGGACGAATAACACGTAACTCAGAGCATTTAGTTCGGCAAAGGAGAGACTGTTGACCACTCGCAACGTTGAAGACGTTTTTGCAGATATACTTGAACGGACAAAAATTCTTGATCCGGTGAATACACGAAAATGGTTTGATGATCTGACGGTGAAATTTTTCAACGCCGGGTCGCTGGAGATCGGCTGCCCCGACTCGGCGACAGTGCAGTACCTCGAACAGAACTGTAAACGAACCTTCACCCAGGCCGCCCAACAGATCACCGGTCATCTCGTCTCGGTTCAGTTCAGTGTCGGCACCGGTATCGGCGTGAATCATTCCGTCGGGATCGATGGTGAACTGAAACTGCATCCCGATTATACGTTCGAGAATTTTGTGGTCGGTCCGAGCAACCGTCTCGGCCATGCAAGCTGTATCGCCGTAAGCCAGTCACCGGGCAATACGTATAATCCCCTGTTTATTTACGGCAATTCCGGACTCGGTAAAACGCACCTGCTCCACGCGGTCTGCGCCGAGACCGTCAACCGTTTCGAGAGTGCTCAGATCCGCTACCTTAGCTGTGAGGATTTTGTCAACCGTTTTATCCGCGCCATTGAGCAGGGTGACCTGGCCGGCTTCCAGAGTCAGTTCCGAACCGTCGATATGCTCGTGATCGACGATATCCAGTTTTTAAGCGAACGCGAGCAGAGCCAGGAAGAATTTTTCCATACCTTCAATGCGCTCTATAACAACGGCAAACAGATCATCCTCAGCGCCGACTGCCAGCCGTCGCAGATACCGTCGCTCGAAGACAGGCTCATCACGCGCTTCAGTTGGGGTCTGGTGACACGCATCGACCCGCCCAGTCACGATACCCGCGTTGCCATTGTCAAGAAAAAGGCCCACCTGCGTAATCTCGAAATATCCGACGACGTGGCCGAGTATGTCGCCCGCAAGGTCCAGGCCAATATCCGCGAACTCGAAGGAGCCTTGACGACCATTTACGCCATCGCCACGACCACCAATCAGCCGATCACCATCGAGCTGGCCGCCGAGGCCCTGCACGACCAGGTGCTGGCCGGGGCCAGGCATATCAATATTTCCGATATCATCGACGTTGTCACCGAGCATTTCGACGTCCGCCTGGCGGACCTGCAAAGCAAAAAACGAAGCCAAAGCATCACCGAGCCGAGGCAGATCTGCATGTATCTGGCGAGGAATCTGACGCGTCACAGTCTCGAAGAGATCGGAGGCCACCTCGGCGGACGCGATCACACCACCGTCATGCACGCCTGCAGCAAGATCAAAGAAGCACGGACAAACGATCCGCACATGAAGGCCCTGATCACCGAACTGTCAAGAAAAGTCACCCAAACTTCAAGATAAAAAATAAAAGCACTAAGTTCTAAATCCGAAGCACTTAAAAAATCTTAAATTCTATTTTTCCAATGCTGAAATATTTTGAAAATCGAGATTTTAGTAATTCGATATTGTTTAGAACTTAAATATTAAAATTTAGTGCTCAAAAAT
>CAZNET010000175.1:0-5748 GCA_964571885.1 uncultured Pirellulales bacterium | reverse complement strand
ATCCCAAAAACAATATGAATTACACAACAGAAAAATGCGGAATGGATAAAGTTTATGTAAATCATCCATCGAGAGATGAGCAGCCGTTTTTTCATACGATTGAGGGAATGCCCCTTTACGAGCCGAGGCTGGAGCTGGTGAAAAAGTACCAGCAGCGGTTTGTCGACAAGATGCTCAGTTATTCTTTGCAGTACGGCAATGTTTTATATTGTATGAATAATGAAACCAGCACGCCTCCCGAATGGGGACAATACTGGATGGAGTATATTCAGCGGGCCGCAGCCAAAAAAGGCAGGAAAGTTTATACAACCGATATGTTCGATCATTTTTTCAAGCCCGCCGAATGTCAATCGTGTATGCTGGCTCTTAAAGATCCCCGGATTTATACTTTTCTGGATGTCTCTCAGAACAACAGCAGGAACCTGGCTCAGAAACACTGGGATGTATTGCAGTGGATCATGGGGCAAAGAGAAAAGACAGATCTGCGACCGGTCAATTGCACAAAGGTTTACGGCGGACCGAGTAACCGTGATATATTCGGTTCCATTCAGGACGGCGTTGATAAATTCTGCAGGGATATCATCGGAGGATGCGCTTCCGCGAGGTTCCATCGGCCTCCGTCCGGCAACGGTCTAAGTGATGTTTCCCAAAATTCTATCCGGGCCGTGCGAAAAATTGAAACGATTGTCCGGTTCTGGGAGATTCAGCCTATGATGGAATTACTCTCGGACAGAGAGAATGACGAAGCCTATTTAACAGCTCGAAAAGGCGAAAATTATGTCATTTATTTTCCTGCCGGTGGAACCGTAAAACTGGATCTGACACAATATCCCGATAAAAAATTTGAAGGCAAATGGATCAGTGTCAGTACCGGCCAGTGGGGTGACAGCTTCGCCGTACGCGGAGGCGGTTATCGTGAAATCTCAACGCCGGATCATAAAGGCTGGTTTGTGGTACTTGTCAATGCAAATGAGAAATAGCCGACGATTAGAATTTACTTATCAGTTCACTGAAAGGAATTAGTATGAAAATACCAAAAAATATTTTAATTGCTATTCTGATATTTAGCGTAAATATAATTGTATATGGCCAGAATGAACACAATTTTGATCTCAAAGTGGTTTTAGAGTTTTCACTGGGAAATAAAGTTGGTTCATTGCGAGCAGTGCCTGTACACCTCAAGAATGATGAAACGGCTATTTTGGTGGCTTATTCAGCAGACAAAGATATCGATCCCAGCGAGAGAATGTTTTACTGTCCTACGGATAAATTGAAAATGGCTGTGTATTCACTGGAAGGAAAACTTATTTGGAAAAAAGAATTAGATTCCGGCGCTTTCAATGGTACGTGGTTTTTTCCGATCTATCCTTTCGACCTTGATAATGATGGCAGTGATGAAATTTACTTTGTTAATAATATTGATCCGGTGCATATATTAAATTATTATAGTTTACGTTTGGAAACTCTTGATTGTCGTACAGGGGAACGTATCAGAGGGAGACGTCAGTGGAAAAAAATTGTAAATGATACAATTGGCCATACGTACCGGCATTTTATTTTCGGCGGTCATGTCAAAGGAGAGCCTGTATTGATCACAGCACAGGGTACTTATGGACGTATGGGATTACAGGCATGGAATAAAGGAATGAAAAAACGATGGGAGTTGATTATCGAAGAAGATGAACCGGGATCACGGGGAAGTCACATGACGCCGATCCTGGATATTAATAATGATGGTGTTGATGAAATACTGTGGGGTGAGCGATGTATCAGTATGGATGATGGCCGTTATCTTTTTATTGCGGATAAAAACCAATATAGGGGACATTCAGATGTGATTCAACCTACATTGAACAGGGCGAATAATACATGGTCAATTTTTACGTGTCGTGAAACCCCGGGATTTAAACCTCGGGTCGTTATGTTTAATGATATGGGCAAAAGAATCTGGACGGATTTGGAGGAAGGACATATGGATGCAGGCTGGACGGCCCATGTAAACAGTGATTCCTTATCAATTATTGCGTTTACTATTAATATTAGTGGGGGAAGAAAAATTGCAGGGCCGGATGGATTCTTTAGAACGGATGTGAAAGAATATGCTTACAATGCCGTGACTGGTGAAAAAATCGGTTTGCCTTTTAAGGCTTATAGTACCGTACCTGTTGATTTAGATGGTGATGGTTATCACGAATTTGCATGTGCTTTGGGAGAGCAATCCAATCGGAAAGTTTATACGATTTCAGGAAAAGAAATAGGCTTTTTGGGAGAAAAATCTTACATTGCGATGGCTTCTAAATTTATGGATCTTCCTGGTGAACAAATACTCTGTTATTATCCAGACGGTGAAATTAAAATATGGGCGGATAAAAATGCAAAAGATTCTCAGGTTGCCTTGGATAGATATAAATCACCGTATTACAAATCTTCACAGGCACTAACTGCAAGTGGATATAATAAAGTCAATCTTGGCGGATTGTGATCATTAAGATTTTATTTCTTTTTTTATTTCGTTGAGCAGATTAATGGCCTCAAGGGGGGTCAGGTTATCGATGTCGATCGAGGATAGTTTATCCAGGACGGATTTGTGCTGCTGGACGAACAGGCTGTCCTGATTGGGTTCTTTTGTTTTATGTTTGGCTAAGCGTTCGCCGGTTGCTTCTTTAACGAATGTCGATTCGAGTTCTTCCAGAATTTCTTTTGATCTCTCAAGAATAGTTTTAGGAATGCCCGCTAATTTAGCGACGTGGATGCCATAGCTTTTGTCGGTACCGCCGGGCAGGATCTTGTGAAGAAAAATCACCTCGTCCTGCCATTCTCTTACCGCGACATTACAATTCTTGATATTCCCGAACAGCTCTGAAAGCTCGGTCAGTTCGTGGTAGTGCGTTGCGAATAGTGTCCTGCATTTAATATGGGTTGCCAGATATTCGGTGATCGCCCAAGCCAGTGACAGGCCGTCATAGGTGCTTGTGCCTCTGCCGACCTCATCGAGAATGACCAGCGACTTTTCGGTGGCGTTGTTGATGATATTGGCGGTTTCGGTCATCTCGACCATGAAGGTGACTGTCCCCGTGTCAGCTCGTCGCTGGCACCCACCCGGGTAAAAATCTTATCGACCAGCCCGATGGTCGCTTCCTTGGCGGGGATGAAAGAACCCATCTGAGCCATCAACACCAAAAGGGCGGTCTGTCTGATGTACGTGCTCTTGCCGGACATGTTGGGCCCGGTGATGATCGTGATATCCGCATGCTGGTCAAACTGTGTGTCATTGGGAACGAATTCACTGCCGAGCGAATCGGCCAGGACCGGGTGCTTACCATCAACAATGGAAAGGTCCTTGCTGGTGGTGATTGTCGGTTTTTTGTAGTTACGTTTTTTTGCCGCTGACGCTAATGAGCAAAGACAATCGACCTGTGCTAAAACATACGCTAAATTCTGCAGGCGAGTAACATAAGCCGCGGTTTGTCTTCGTATCTGTTCGAAGATTTCCATCTCCAGTGTTAAGGCTTTTTCATCGGCGGTCAACGCCTTGTTCTCGAATTCCTTTAACTCTTCGGTGATGTAGCGTTCGGCGTTTTTCAATGTCTGTTTGCGAACGAAATCAGGGGGTGTCTTGTCGGCGTAGGACTGACTGACCTCAATATAGTAGCCGAACACCTTATTGTAGCCGACCTTTAGATTGGGGATGTCCGTTTGCTCGGCCAGCTTTTTTTGATAACCGCTCAACCAGCTTTGGCCGTCTTTTGATATTGACCTTAGATTGTCAAGTTCTTCGTTAAAACCGGCCCGTATTACCCCGCCGTCACGCAGATGATTCGGACATTCAGGCTCGATTCCCGCTTCCAGCAGGTCCGCCAGTTCATTCATGCTGTCGCATTGATCGGCCAGTTCTTTCAGAAGGGCGGCGTTGAAGGCTGACAGCAATGTTCTTAATGTCGGCACTTCCTTCAGTGTCACCATCAGAGCGACAAAATCTCTTGGATTAGCCCGGAGGGTGCTGACACGGGCGGCGATGCGTTCGGTGTCGCTGATATTCGACAGTAAATCCCTTATTGTGTTAAATTCACGTTCCTGGTTTATTAATTCTGAAACAGCATCCTGCCTGGCCCTGATCGGTTCGATTTGACACAATGGACGGCAAAGCCAGTTTCGAAACAACCTGCCGCCCGGACCGGTCTGTGTAAAGTCAAGGCAGTCCAGCAGCGATCCCTTCATGCTTTCACCGCGAATTGTTCGCAATATTTCAAGTGACAACAGGGATGCGGTATCGATCTGGAGATAATTTTCCTGGCTTATTTTCTTTAGGTTTTGAATATGCCCCAGCGTGGTTTTTTGTGTCTCGTTCAGATATTCGATAATAGCTCCCGCGGGGCTCAGCAGGTCGTCGTCCCTGTCGGATATCCCGAATCCCTCAAGCGTTTTTGTGCCGAAATGTTTTAATAATTTCTGTCTCGCCTGGTACGTATCAAAATACCAGGCAGGTCTGAGTGTTACGGTCGCTGCGGTATGCTGTGAAATAATTTTTTGAAGATTTCTTGTTTCCGCCTCAAACAATTCTCCCCGCCGATCGGCCAGTAAACATTCCGCCGGGGACAAACGAACGATGTCATCAATGAGTTGATTTTCATTGACCTGCTGGACAAAAAAATGTCCGGTTGAAATATCCACCCAACTAAGGGTCGCTGTTTCACTTTTGTTGAGTCCTACCGAACAAAGAAAATTGTCCTCTTTCGAGTTCAGCAATATGTCGTCGGTCAGTGTTCCCTGTGTGATGATCCTGACAACATCCCGTTTGACCACGCCCTTGGCTTGCTTTGGATCCTCTACCTGCTCGCAGACTGCAACTTTGTAACCGGCCTGCAGCATCTTCTTGATATAGCCGTCAACCGCGTGATAAGGCACACCGGCCAGGGGGATCGGATTGGATCCTTTGTTCCTGCTGGTCAGTGCCAGCCCGCAAACCTTTGCACATATTTCGGCATCCTTATAAAAGGTCTCATAGAAATCTCCCATTCGAAAGAAAAGAATCGCATCCGGATGTTTTTCCTTGAAGTGATGAAACTGTTTCATCGCGGGTGTCAGATTTTCTTTTTTGGCCTTCATGGTCGCGATTATACAACAATTTTCCCGTATAACAACTCTTCAATCGTCTGATCAATATCTTCTTTTGAATCCGTATTGATAATTTTTTCCAAAAGCCGCCGTTGTCGTTCGGTAAAACACAACGGCTGATGTATATCAAACTCAGTAATGCCTAAAACTTCCAATGTTTTGTTTACAAGCGACTGCAAACCGGTATTTTTCAGGGCACTGATCGAAATAGTATTCGAAAATATTTTAGGAAACTGATCTTTTTTCAGTATTTGCTGGAGATCGTTTTTATTTAGCACCATGATAACCTTCTTATTTTTTATCGCATCGATCAATTTATTGCTTATCGGCTCTAAGGCTCTGCTCGCATCGAGGACAAAGAAAATCATGTCGGTTTCGATTATGACTTCAAGGCTTTTTTGCTGGGACAATCGATCGAGTGAAAATTGGGATGTCTTCATTTGTTCAAACAAACCTGCGGTATCGATTAATTCCGCTGGCAGCGGACCGAAATCGCATCGAACAGTGACATAATCTCTCGTCGTGCCTTTTATGTCCGAGACGATCGCCTTTTTCTTTCCCGCTAAAGCGTTAAGCAATGTGCTTTTGCCTGTATTGGGCGGACCCACTATGGCTATCTTAACAGGATTGATG
>CAZNET010000174.1:0-5799 GCA_964571885.1 uncultured Pirellulales bacterium | reverse complement strand
GCGATAGACGTTGTTACTTCATACAAATAAATCAACTGACCGACCGTGTAAGCATCGACCTTGGGGAAAAGAATACCGAGACAGGGACGACGGTCTTTTACTAAGGCAAATTCAGTCGCTTTTTTCTCAGAGTTTAAGAGCATGCTCAAATTTTTGCCCGACAGATATTCAAGTTCCGGGGCATTTTCATCGGCCGGGCCGATCTTAATATCATTTTCAAAATTTTCGACTTCAAGGAAAGTGAACAATTTGTCATTGGGGCCTTCACGATAAAGCTGAACCTGGCTATGCTGGTCGGTTGTTCCAAGTGCTTTGACCGGTGTCGGCCCGACATGAACTTCAGCTCCCTGCAGGTCCACCGCTTTTCCCAGACTCTCTGCCCAAAGCTGACGATACCAGTCCGCCATGTCTTTCAGATGATAACTATAAGGCATAATCACGGAGATCCGTTTGCCGCGGTTATACATGTGGTAATTAATTCCTGCATTGATCACCGCGGGATTGCTTGAAAAATTCTCACCTTTGACCCTCTCATCCATGTCACGGGCACCGGCCAACAGTGATTCAGTATCAATGCCGCACATCTCGGCGCTCAAAAGCCCCACCGCGCTTAAGACACTGAATCGGCCACCCACGCCATCGGGCACTTCAAGACAGCGAAAACCTACATGGTCAGTTATTTTTCGCAGTGTCCCCTGGTGGGTATCGGTTGTCGCGATAACATGCTCCTTAAATCCCTCGGGACCGAACGTGTCGAGAAGCATTTGTCTGACAATCAGAAACTGACTGGCGGTTTCGGCGGTTCTGCCGGATTTACTGATTACATTGAAATACGTCGAATCCAGTTTATCATCGATCCAATTCAGAAAAGAATGCAACTGAGCGGGATCGACATTGTCAAATACAAACAATTTTGCACCGCTGCGTTGCCGGTCATCGGCATTATACATATACGGATTCAAGGCCGTCTGCAAAGCAATATTGCCAAGCGCCGATCCGCCGATCCCCAGTACGACGAACGTTTCGCATTTATCTTTTACTTGAGCCGCTGTTTCTTTAACTTTGGATAAAATCTCCTTTTTATATGGTAAGTCTCGATAAGGTGTCTTGCCTTGTTGTCTTTCTTTGTTGACCAACTTGATCGCGGATTCACATCGCTGCGACAAAGCCTCGAATTGATCGGTGCTGATACCGTCTTTTTCACCGATCACTTCGGCTGTTACGTTTTTATAATACAATTTAATCTGATTGTCTGACACTTTTCTTACCCCTTTCATTTATTAGCTTAATTCATATTCTACGGTCGTCATGCTTTTGTTAAATTGGCATATTTTAGCACGAGCGATTTGGTTTGTCCCGTATTAAATTTCACAATCACAAAGCTGTTTTCGCCTTTGTCAACAAATTGCTTGACCCTGCCCAAACCAAACATATCATGCCTGACCAGTTGATTTTTGTGAAACGTATCCTGCAGCGGCAAATCCGCTTCGATATCCGAACTATCGTAAACATAAGTATCCTTATCATCAAAATCCATTTGATCGTTATTCACCGTACGTTCCATGGTCTTTTGCACAAATCCAATTCCCAGTTCATATAAAAAAGGTGAAGCCACGGTCCTCATTAGTTGTCCCCGTATTTTTCGATACCGCACATGGTATAATTGAAGAAAGCTCTTCGCCCGTGTTACACCCACAAAAAACAGTCTTCTTTCCTCCTCGATATCACTTTCATCGTCTGAGCTTCGCTCGTGCGGCAAAATCCCTTCCTCGAGTCCGATGATAAAAACATTTTCAAACTCGAGTCCTTTGGCCGCATGAAGGGTACACAGCACAACCTTGCCCGCTGACGGATCGTATGTATCGGTGTCACTGAATAGCGCTATCTGCTGCATATAGTCCAGCAAAGAAGGTTCATCCGTATTTTTATGATAATCATACCCGGAATTGATTAATTCCTTGACGTTCTCGATCGCATTTTTGCCTTCGGCGCCGGATTGCTCCAGGGAACTTTGTAAACCGCTTTTATCAAAAACCACTTCAATCATCTTACCGACATTTTCATCGATATGTTTTTTAAACGATTCCATCAAGCTGACAAAGACACTGACTTTAGTTTTTGGAGACTTACTTAATGCATTGATCTGATGAACCGTTTTCAAAGCTTCGTAAAAAGTCATTTGATTCAGCTTTGCGTATTGACCGATTCTGTCAATGGTCGTTTTACCAATGCCGCGAGCGGGCGTATTAATGATCCTCAACAAAGATATTTCATCATCCGGATTCACCAACACTTTCAGATAAGCAATGATATCCCGGATCTCTTTTCTGCTGTAAAACTCCACACCCCTGACGATTTGGTAAGAGATCTTTTGTTTAATACACTGTTCTTCAATTGCCCGGCTCATTGCGTTAACACGATAAAACACGGCTATCTCACTTAGATTAATGCCCTTTTCAGACAATTTCTTAATTTTTTTTACCACCAGATAGGCCTCATCCTCTTCATCTTCGGCGTCGATAATTTCCACAGACGGTCCGGCTTTTCTAACCGGTATCAGTTTTTTCTTTTTTCTTTTTTGATTGAATGAAATCAGATTGTCAGCGATCCGAAGAATATTCGGTGTGCTTCGAAAATTTTCTTCCAGTCTAACGGTCGTCGCATCGGGCCAGTCCTTTTCAAAATCAAGAATATTGCGGATATCGGCGCCGCGCCAGCGATAGATCGACTGATCCGGATCACCGGCAACACAAATGTTATTATGGCTTGTCACCAGTAACCTGGAAATAACATACTGGGCGTGATTCGTATCCTGGTACTCGTCGATCAGCAGATAGCGAAACCTATTACTTAATAAAGTACAAATATCTTTGTGTTTTTGCAGCAGTAGCGCGGTCCTAAACAGCAAATCATCAAAATCCAGCGCTCCCGAGTCGGCTAAGATGTTTTGATATGTTTGATAAATTCGCGCCAACGATCGTGAAAAATAGTCGTCAGCCTGTCGTTTAAAATCTTCATTATCAATAAGTTTATTTTTCAGTGCCGAGACAGCCTCAAGTATCCGGGCAGGAGAAAAATTAGTCGTATCAAGCTCGCAATCTTTAATCGCCTGTTTCATACAGCGTCTTTGGTCGGAGCTGTCATAAATACTGAAATTCGGTCTGACACCAACCTTCCCGCCGTATTGTCTTAATATCCTGACACACAGCGAGTGAAACGTACTGATATGCACGCCCGCAGCGTTTCCAAGAAGGTACGTCCGCTGAAGCATTTCCTGTGCCGCCTTGTTGGTAAAAGTGATTGCGCAAATGTTATAAGGACTGATTCCGGCTCTGATCAAAGCTGAAATGCGATGTGTGATAACCCGTGTTTTACCGCTGCCCGGACCGGCGATTACCAGCAGAGGCCCATCTTTATGATTTATGGCCCGTTGTTGAGATTCGGTAAGTTGGTCATAATTTTCATCACGCATAATCGATAAACTACTGCTGCTGCTCTTCGAGCTTTTTCAGCCTTTCCTCCTCGATTTCTCTAAGCTTCTCAGCCAGCTCAGGTCTTTCAATATCGATACGTGACATGAGCTGATTACGCAAACTCTTCGGGTATTGCTGATCAAAATAAAAATCCTGCAAGGCGGCATATTTCAATACGGCCATTTCCGGCAAATCAATTCGGTTGCGATCCTGATATCTGTTACGGTATTCATTATAAACTTCCTGTGCCATTTTCTCTAAACCATAAGACTCTTCGTCATCTCTCAAGGCATATCTAAAAAAGGCCTCTCTTAACAAATTAACTACCATTTCTCTTGAATCGGTAAACCCGAGAGAATCTATTTCCTTGATGAGCCTTCTCTTAATAAAGACGTCAAAAGGATAGTTTACCTGATCATGATCGCTGTATCGCCGCTGCATTTCGTTGTAAATTTTCCTTGCATAATTTTTGTGGCCGGTCTGATAAAAAGAAAGTACCGCGTTTGAGAGCATGTTACGATGAGATATTCTCATCGAATTATAAGTTCCTCTTCTGAGTTCTTTGTATTTTTCTATAACTTTTACCATATGATCGTTATACGGCTTGAACATTCTGAAATCGGGTCTTAAAAAAAGATTTTTATCTTTAAGTTCAAAATCAGTTGTGTTGGGGATTTCTCTGCCCTGAACTTTCGTTTCCCAAATAAACATTTTGCCCGCACGATACAGGTTTTGCAGGCTGTGGTTAATAATTCGATCAGTATGGGCCTCGGCGACGGAATACTCTTGCTGTGAGGCTCTTTGAAGTCCTTTCGCAGCCCAGTAAATCGCATGAGCATCAGCTAACCGCCAATCCAGGGGCATATGAACATTTGGATCCTCCCAGTCGATCGGACCAAATTTTTGGTTAAGCTCGTGCATTAATTTCGGATCCATTTTCCATTGGTGCCTTAACTGCCAGGCTTTAGCAAAAATATCCAAATTTTTCAAAGCCGATGTATTTCGGTAAATATCAATCACTTCAAACGCCTGCGGTTTGTACCGAGCCGGTGTTTGACGTAATGATAAGTAATTCGGTACAAATGCTTCTTCGTCTTCAAAAGCGTCATCGGCCGATTGTAAGGCCTCGATAATCGGCACAATATTAGGATCCTGAATCATTTCTTCCCATGTCATCGGCGCCTCTGCCAGCGATTTAAAGAAAGCATTATCAGCCGGACCAAGTAGCGGTGTCATTGATTCGGCAAGTTGTAATTTATAATATTTGTGAGCTTTGTCCGTTACCCCGCCAATCTTATGCTGAAATATTCTTGCGAGTTCCCGATACAGCAGCATCGCCTTGGGATTAAGGGGTATTCCTTTATCTCGTAAAAGTTCATAACCGTTTTTAACCCACCTCCAGCGCTGTTCCGGTCGTGTCGCCGGTATAGCCACCGAAATATTATAGGCCATGTTCCAGGCATGAAATTCCCACACTTCCGCAAATCTCGGCTGTAAAGCGGATATCCACTCGGCAAGCTGTTTTGCATCGAAAAACTGACCTTCCTGTTTTAAACTGTCCACTCTTAGCCATAAGACATCGACAATCAATCCTCTGAACGCACCTAAAGCAACAGTCAGAAAAGCCAGAGAAGGCGGTGCGTTTTCAAGCGGTTCGTTGGTGATCAATTTCATCTCGGAGCGCTGCGAATTAATGTAGTCCAACTGCAGACCCGCGGTGATCAATAAAAGTATTCCTAACGATCCAAATACAGTACAAATTATAAAATTACGAAATTTCATTATCGAACACTATTAAGAATAAAGATAAAACGGTTCATCATACAATGACTTTTGCTATTTCCCGACATTCGAAAATAATTAACGCGATAATAAACAATAAAAACGATTTCACTGCAACCATAAACATCGCCGCCTGTGCGACCACCGACCATTTTAAAAGCCTGGCATGAACCAGAAATTTCGCCGGATTGTAGCGATCAAACTGCGGCAGCGGCTTCAATAAAAGACCGAGCGTATAGTTATAAAAAGTTTTAACATCGCCTTCAAGCCTCGCGAATGATTCAAATATAAATGTGCTCATCGAGGCCAATGCGATAATGGTCAAACATAATAAAATCGCCACCGGAAAAGACAAAAACGACGAGGCAAGTATCCCCAGGCTTGTCAGAAAAATGAGCCTGAAGAAAATCAGCGCGATATTTCTGACATAATTAGCGGTGAAGCTGTCGGCCTTATACAAAACCTCAAGACCGTCCTCGGGAGGAAAAATAACAACCACGCGATTATAACGAGGATCATTAAAAAAGGCGACCGCTAAATAACC
>CAZNET010000173.1:0-5839 GCA_964571885.1 uncultured Pirellulales bacterium | reverse complement strand
TTTATAATTATAGCATATTTATGATTGGTTAAAAAGATTGACAACTTATATTACAGCCAGGTCCTGCAGAATACGGATCCCCCGGCGGTACTTCTGATTGAGCCGCCGCACCAGCTGCAGATACTCGAAATGCTTTGGATGACTGCCGTGCGAAAAATTCAGCCGGACTACATCCAGGCCCGCGGTGAACATTTTGCGCAGCATCGAGTAGTTTCCGCTGGCCGGTCCAAGTGTCGCGATAATTTTTGTTTTCGCCATCATTTCATATCCCTGTTATGTGAAAGTCACTCAATTCTCTTTCAGCAGATTCGGTTTTCGTTTTTGAAGCCACTCAGGCAGTTGTTCGCGCTGTGCATTTTCCCATAAACCTTTTTTCTGGGTCCTGGCCGCCGCTTCGAGCTGAATATATTTGTGATAATACAGATGGTCAAATCGAAGATCGGCATAACCATAACCTTCGAGAATCAAAAGCTCATTGAGGAACCGGCCGTCTTCAAGCAGAACATAGGCCAGGAGTCTGCCGTACTTTCCCCGGATGTCACCTTCGGTATTCAGATAAACCGTTATCTCTTTGCCGAGTGTTTTTTGGATGGTAAACGCTGTCGCTTCGGGACCGAAATACATGATAGGCGCGGCCGGCTTTTTCGTCTCGGGTGTATCGACTCCCAGCAGCCGGATACGGGTCGTATCCTCCTTGCCATCCGGAACATTAATGTCGATCGTGTCGCCGTCCACGACATTGATACACAAGAAACTCTTTTCGTGGTACTTCTCGACATCGTCCCGTGACGCCACAGCCGCCCGCCGCTGTAACTCAGCCAGTCGCTGCCGGACAAAAGGCGTGCGGTCCGCCAGCATCAGCAGGAAAACAAACACCGCACAGACGATCATAAGGATATTCAGTCTGCGTCGGCTCATGGCATATCTGATATCATCCTTTGTAGTCATAATGCACTATTATATGGCTGTTCAAAAAAAAAGCCCCGATTTTCTTGCGGGGCTGTTGAATTTTTTATGTATTCCGTTTCTCAGCGGGCTTATCCAGCTCGAAGGCATCACAAACCACCTGAAGCGCCTTTTCCCCGTCATCCTCATCCACGATGCAACTGATGCGAATTTCGCTGGTCGTAATCGAGTCGATATTAATTTTCGCCTCGGCCAGTGCGCTGAACATTCTGTCGGCGACACCATAGTGGGTTCTCATTCCCACACCGACTACCGAAACTTCCGCAATATCGTCACGAATGAAAATATCCTCGCAGTTCACCTGAGACTTGATTTCTTCCACTGCTTTTTTTGCCGAATTGAGGTCTGATGTGCTGACCGTAAACGATAGGTTCGCCTTTTCGGTACTGACTTCGGTCTGCACGATGTCATTAACACTGACTTTCGCTTTGGCCAGATGCGCAAATATCTTCGCCGCGTTGCCGGGTGTATTATCAACGTTCACCAGTCCGATTTTCGCCATATTTTTTTGAATTGTCGCTCCGGATACTAATATACCTTCCATTTGAGGCACCTCATGAGTAATTAGGGTTCCTTTTTGCTCTTCGCTGCTGCTTCTGACATGGATCGTCACGTTATATTTCTTACCAAATTCGATCGCTCTGCTGTGCATGACACCGGCTCCAAGGCTGGCCAGTTCCAGCATCTCGTCATAGCTGATCTGTTCCATTTTTAACGCTTTTTTATACTTACGCGGATCGGTTGTATAAATACCGTCCACATCGGTGTAAATCTCACATTCCTTGGCTCCCAGCGCTGCCGCCAGCGCCACCGCACTGGTATCCGAACCGCCCCTGCCAAGCGTGGTAATATTGCCTTTTTCATCGATCCCCTGGAAGCCGGCAACCAGGACGATCCTGCCCTTTTCAAGCTCGTTTTCGATCGTCTCGGCCCCGATACTGGTGATCCTTGCCTTGGTATGCACCCCGTCGGTCATCATCTTGATCTGTCCGCCACTGAAGCTGATAGCCGGGTGGCCCACGGCCTCTAAGGCCATCGCGAACAGAGAAACCGTCTGGATCTCGCCGGTGCTCATCAACTGGTCCATCTCGCGGGCAGGGGGATCGGGATTCAGCTCGATCGCATCGGCGATTAGTTGATCGGTCATTTTTCCTCGCGCCGAGGCGACCACCACGACCGCATGTCCCTGCTCTTTGGCCTTGATCGCCCGCTGAGCTGCACGCCTGATCTTCTCGGCGTTGGCTACCGATGTGCCGCCGAATTTTTGTACAATTATTTCCATAATCTACCCATTTCTTTATGTTAGCAGTTCAGTTTTGACCCGCCTTTATAACAAAATTTCATCAAAAATGTAAGTTAATTTTTCCAAATAATTTGCTTGAATATTACTTATAGTGTGAAAAGAGCATTCTGATTAATGGGGACTCTATGATTTCTTGAATTGGGATTGGCGCCGTCGCCGGTTTTATAATTGATTTTTAATTTTATAGATTTTTAGTTTGTTTCTCGCTTTTTCGGCCCTTTGGAATTGATTTTCTTTCAAATAAATATCGACGGCCATTTGCTGGAACATCACGGCGTTTTCAAAGTCTTCGTGTTCGGCGTAGGCGGCGGCCAGGGCGCTGACGCTGTCCGCTCTTCGGTAATCGGTTATTTTGCAGGCTCGCTCGGCCAGCATAATTGCCTTGGCGCTGTTGCGATATTTTTTATCCTGTGCTGTCGCATACACCCATGCCAGACCGGTCAGTGTTGAAGGATTGTCCGGCTTCAGTTCCACCGCCCGCTCATAATGTTCGATCGCCTCGGCATATCTGCCTTTGAAAAAACAGGCCTGGGCATAATTATGATAGGCCCGGTCACTGTCAGGATTATACTCGATCGCCTTGCTGAAATGGATCAGCGCGTTATCGAGGTCGCCTTTTTGTGCATACATTGCTCCCAGGTTATTATGCGCCTGGTGGTATTGCGGATTGATCTCGACGGCACGTTTGAAGTAATGGATTGCCTGCTTTTCGTTGCCCGCCTCTTCCAGCGCCAATCCATAATTATAATTTATTTTTTCCGAATTCGGCGACAAAGACATCTCATATTTAAAGTGACTGACGCTGTCTTGCCAGTGACCGGCGTAACGTCTCGTCATATAGATTTCCATACTGATGAAAAGAAGTATCAGGCAGATGACACAATATTTTACATTCTTTCGAATATCAGCTCTTTCCAACAGCCGGCTCAAAAGCCAGCACAGAATTAACAAAAATCCAAAGCTCGGAAGATAGACGAATCTGTTGGCTACGATGACATCGGTGAAGCCGATAATTCCCATTGTCGGAAAGACCGCGACAAAGAAAATCAAAAATCCAATTACAAACGCCTTCGTCCATCGCCATGACAGGACCAATAGAATAATCAGCAGCACCGTGCCAATGACACCGGCGAGGATGGCGGGATTGTGCAGTGTTATTTTTTCGATCGGATAAAACACTGAAAGCCAGGCGGGGACAAACCACTTCTGAATATAAAAAATTATATTGTGACAGATCGTGAGAATAATTCCCGTAAACGTGTGTCTTATCGGCGAGATCACAAAACCAGTTCTTGCCTGTGAAACAAGCGTAACGCCAGCGAAGATCGTCATTACCAGAAACAGGGGGACTTTTTCGAAAAATGTTTTTCGGTCAAATCGTTTCAGCGGCCATATGTCCAACAGCAAAAACAACACCGGCAGCGCTATGGCTGTTGGTTTCGAGAGCATTGCGCAGATATAGGTCACCAGGAACAGCGGATAATAATCCATGCTGTTGACTTTGCAGTATTTCAAATATAAAGCCATGCTCGCCAACGCGAAAAAAGTCGCCAGCACCGTTTTTCGCTCGGCCACCCACGCCACGGATTCGACACTGATCGGATGTACGCCGAACACAAGTCCTGCCAGAACCGCCGCGTAGATATTACCGAAAAGCATATAGAATATGACTACCATCAGAGCGGTATTTGCCACATGAAGGATCAGGCTGGTACGGTGCAGGACAATAAGTTTATTCGGTCCGCCGCCCATTGCGCAATCAGCCATCAGCGAAAGCATTGTCAAAGGTTGATAATATCCCCTGACCGTCGAGGGTTCCGTTACTTCGGTGATAAACCGCTTGGCCGAGTCCCACCCGGGATTTTGAACAAGCTGATTTCGGCGAAGATACTCATTGTCATCCATTGACCAGGCCTTTGCAGATAGACTTTTCAGATGCGCAACTACAACCGCGGCGCATACAACGCTAATCAACATGATATTTTTCCAGTTTTTATTCATCATCAATAGCTTATCGGCATGATGCATGACGATTAGTGAATAAGCTTTTCGGGATCGGTTATTATTTGTTTCTTTGTTATCAACCGAGTTTGAATTGGATTTGTTTTTTTATGACTCGGCGATTGATTTTCGTTGTTAATATTATGTTATTAAAGAGGTTAAATCAATTTGATCCAAGCCAAAATTGGATTTTTGAAAAAAATAAAAGTATGTTCGATGACAAGTAAAATATTAAATCGTTTGAATATTCATTTTGAATTTGAGATTTACCGCTATTTGAAGAAATTATGTTTTCCGCATCAGCTTATTTTTCATTCTTCAAAACGCACGGTAAGCTCTATTTATAAGAAATTTTATTTCAACGGATTCTTTACAGATCCGGCACTTCAGTGAGAATGAATTTTCACCTGTGGTTGTTCGAACGTCATCGCATTAATCGGTAAAAGCAAGGATAGGAAAGAATATGATCGGCAGGAATATCATTCCAAGTGTGAAGAGAAACCCCTTGCCGTAACTTTTTGCGATGCCATAACATAACATCGGAACAAGTACCAATAATACTATTTTATCCCAAAGGCCAAAAATAAAGACATTGCACCATAGGAAAGAGAAAAAAGCGATCACACCGAGCCAGCCGGGATTATTGCCAACTTCGGCAAAAACCCAACCGTTATAGAACGGAACAAAGACCGCCCATCCCGGATCGCCTGCTTCTACAAAAATAATCCATAATGAAACAGCAATGATAAGCCAAAAACCACAGGAAAGTATATAAAATGGAAGCATTATTCTGAAAGAGATCGTTTGAGCTTTTTCAATCTGTGTTTCAAAAACAATATTTGACATTTCCTCATATGTCTTTGGTCCGATATTAATTGCAATTCCCGTATTACGGTTGCGAAAAGCCAGACCGTTGATTCGGATATTATTTTCTGTTTGAAGGACGGCTAAGGCGATGGTTCTGCTTTGTTTGCTATACACAAGATGGTATTTAAGAAAATATTCGTTGCTTAAATCCTGTTTTACGACATTATAGAACCATGGCCGGATCTGGAGAATTTCACTTTTTCCTATCATATTCACGAACTTCTCAAAATTCTCGCGCTGTATATCGGCCGCCATTTGTTCGGTAAAGAAATTCATCGCCTGATCAACTTGTTTACTTTCCAGCAAACTGATGTAGTTCAATGCGAATTCATTGACATCGTTAGCGTCTAATACCGAAATATTTTTTTCAATTTCTTCTACGTCGGCGGGAGTTGTAATAAAAGTTATGGTTGAAAAAACGATCGTTGAAATGAAAATAACAATACATCCAATTAATCCTACGAAGTGTCCTTTGTCATTGTATTCTCGCTTTGGCTGATTTTTGAAAGGTGCTCCGGCGGCAAAGAGCGGATTGTTCAGATCCAGGTTTTTGTCGTCAGCGGGTGCCGGTTCGCTCAATTTATAACTTTCACGGGATTCTTCTTTTTGGACAGCGGGAGCGTTTTTTTCGAACGATAACAGATCTTCAAGATGATCGGGATTTTTCCAGGGACTTTTTTGCTCCGTTTGCTCCTGAGTTGA
>CAZNET010000172.1:3114-5839 GCA_964571885.1 uncultured Pirellulales bacterium | reverse complement strand
CCTCTTTAGTTCGTCGGTTATTTTGTGGGCAATGTCCGGCATACCGTCTTTTTTGACCAGCGGGAAGATCGCCACTTTGGTCGGCGCAAGGGCCGGATGGAAGCGGAGCAGGCTGCGTGTTTCGCCTTTGACTTCTTCCTCGTCGTAGGCATCGACCAAAAAGGCCAGCGTGCTTCGGTCTATGCCAGCACTGGGCTCGATGACGTAGGGGACATAGCGTTTTTTGTTGACGTCGTCGAAGTAGGCCAGCGGGCCTTTGATATAGTTTTCGTCTTCTTCTTTCAATTGTATCTTCATCAGGTCGCCGTTGTTTTCATACCAGTCGTTGAGGGTCCGCATGCCCCGCTGGTGCTGGCGGAGGTCGTAATCGGTGCGGTTGGCGATGCCTTCGAGTTCCTGCCAGTCCCCCCGGCCGAAGGGGAACTTGTATTCGACATCGACGCACGCCTTGGCGTAGTGGGCCAGCTCATCCGGGTCATGATCACGGAATTTCAGATTTTCTTTTTTGATGCCGAGGTCAATATACCAGTTAAAGCGGATTTCTTTCCAGTGTTCATACCAATCTTCATCGGTGCCCGGCTCGCAGAAAAATTCGATCTCAGCCTGTTCGAATTCGCGAGTGCGGAAGATGAACGCCTTGGTGGTGACTTCGTTGCGAAAGCTCTTGCCGATCTGAGCGATGCCGAACGGCACTTTAACGCGGGTCGAGTCGAGCACATTGCGGAAATTAGCAAAAATGCCCTGCGCGGTTTCAGGGCGAAGATACAGTGTCATGGAGTCATCGACGTTGGCCCCCATTTGCGTCTCGAACATCAGCTTAAAAGGCATCGGCTCGGTAAACCGGCCCACGGTGCCGCAGTTCGGGCAGACTTTATTGCTCAGATCATGCGGGGTCCGCATTTCAGTATCGATATCGACATGCTCGGTATGCTCGTCGGCGTGGTCGGCGTCTTTGTCCTGCAGGTGGTCGACTCGGGTACGGGTATTGCATTTTTTACACTCGGAGATCAGGTCGGCGAATTTGTCGGCATGGCCGGAGGCCTTCCAGACCAGCGGGTGCATGAGAATACTGCAGTCCAGACCCACGATGTCGTCGCGCATCTGAACCATCGCTTTCCACCAGGCCTTTTTAACGTTATTTTTCAGCTCCACGCCCAGCGGGCCGTAGTCGTAGCAGCTCGCCAAGCCGCCGTAAATTTCGCTCGATTGAAAAATGAATCCCCGCCGCTTGCACAGCGATACGATATCATCCAGTTTTGCCAGTTTTGCCATAATGCCCTCAAAAATCGAATTACAAAAATTGTTAAAAAGGCATTATAGCTGAATCGCTGCAGATTGCAACCATTCGTTTCTTTTCTTGTGCGCTATCTTATGGGTCAAGCAGTACGCTATTATTCGTTGACGATCTTGTAAACTTTGTCATGTTCACGGACCTTATCGGGTACCTTAATACCGATATTGTCCCCGGGTTTTGCTTCGGAGACGGATTCATGCTCGATCTGTATAGAGTTGACGGTTGTTTCAAAATCGGTTGTATGACCGATGATATGCAGCTTATCGCCTATAGCCACTTCACCGTCGGTAATCTCCACGCCTGCTACTGAAATGTGGTCAAAATAATGAGAGATATGTCCAATTTCTTTTTCCATATTCATTTCTCCTTTCCTTGCCGAAAGAATGTCCCGGAAGAAAAATGTTCGGGTATCGAAACCCGACACAATCCAGGGAACTAAAATACCAAAATGTCAATGAACCGTTATTTTTGTTATGCCGATGCGATTTGATCTTTTATTGATCGGGTCTTTCTCGGCTTTGTTTCAACGGTTTCGAAATCGATTTTAGGTTTGTTCTTTGGGCACTGTCCGTCCCAGCAGTAGGTGCAGAGTCTTTCTTTGGGTAGAGAGATTGCTTCGACCATGTCATCCATCCTCTGGTAGCGCAGGGTGGTGACATCGATGTCTTTTCTGATCCAGTCGACCATCTTTTTATATTTAGCCGTACGATGATCGAGATATTCCGTCACGTCTTCGATATCTCTGCCTTCGATGCTGCGGATCGCCTTTCGGGCCGCTAATTCATGGATGGAACGTGTGGAAAGATTGAATCGGCATGGGAACATCAGCGGCGGACAGGCAACTCTGACATGGATCTCTTTGGCGCCGCGATTCCAGAGCTTATGAATAGTGAAATTTTTCAACTGGGTGCCTCTGACGATAGAGTCTTCGCAGATAACGATGCTGTTGCCTTTGATGACTTCGGTGATGGGGACAAGTTTCATCTTCGCGATATGGTCCCGTATCCGCTGGGTCGGCGGGGTGTAGCTCCTGCCGTAGCCGGGCGTGTATTTCACCAAAGGTCTGCGGAAGGGCTTGCCGGATTCCATCGCATATCCAAGGCCGTGGGCCATTCCCGAGTCGGGTACGCCGGTGACAAGATCGATGTCGATGTCTTTGTCGCGTTTGGCCAGAAACCGTCCGCATCGCTCTCTCACCGTTTCGGTATTGATATTTTCATAATTGGATGCCGGAAAACCGGTGTAGATCCAGAGAAACGCGCATATCTGGTTGGGTTCAGCGCCGTTGTTTTTTGTGATCGGGCCGTCCTGAGTTATCAAAACGATTTCTCCCGGCTTGAGGTATCTGGTGACACCGAAGTCGTTATTCGGAAAAGCGGTAGTTTCGGCGGTGATTGCCCAGGCGTCTGGTCTTCTGCCGATGACCAGCGG
>CAZNET010000172.1:0-3104 GCA_964571885.1 uncultured Pirellulales bacterium | reverse complement strand
CGGCGTATAACCGAGTCGGTCGCGGGCTGCGTAGATGCCGTCTTTATGCAGCAGCAGCAGCGAACAGGAGCCCTCAATAATCTGGAACATTTTTTCTATTCCATCGGGAATCGTCTCGCCGAGACTGATCAGTTTGGCAATCAGTTCAGGTGTGTTGACATCACGCTTACTGACTTCACTGAAGGAGATTCCTTGCTTAAGCAGGTCCTTCGCGAGTTTTTCGGCATTTTCCACATAGCCGCTGGTGACGATACAGAAAGGTCCAAATTTGGAATTCAGATAGATTGGCTGTTCGTCGCTGTCGCTGATGACGCCGATACCTTTTCCGCCGGTGAGATGCTTGTGTTCCTGGTAAAACTTCGATTTGAACTGGCCCTGACTTAAGGTATGGATATGGCGGCTGAAGGTGTCATCGAGAACCGCGATACCCCCGTATTCGGTGCCGAGGTGCGAATGGTAATCGGTACAGTAAAAAAGAGTATCAATACAATTGCCGTCACTGACTACGCCAAATATACCACTCATCGTTGCTTCCTTTCAGATACCGTGGATATCAAATATAACTTTATTTTATCGGATTATAGATGACCGTCAAGAAAAAGTAAATTTTTTATAATTACCGACGATGAAGCAACACACAGTTAAAGTTTTTCTACGATGTCGATGATATTCTGTACCAGGGCGGCGTGGGCCTTTTCATCTTTTGCGATCTTTTGGAAATTGATAATGACTTCCCCGTGTTCGACGGCCGGACTTGATGCGATCTGTTCGTAGAGATCATGCGCATTGCTTTCGAACTCCTTCATCATCTCGAAGTCTTTAATGATCTGCTGTTTATCTCGTTTTGATATCTTTGCCATATTTATTGATCATCTCTACGATCGTATTGCGGTGTTTGACGGTGTCTTTGATCAGGACATTAAGGCATTTGGTTATCTTATTGTAATCTTCTGCGGATAATTCGTCAGGCCAGATTTCGCGGTTGAGATATTCCCGGTAAACACCCCGGCTCATCTGGTCCTCCATATCCAGTGCCGTGGTTAAAAAACCGGATAGCGTTGTATGTTTATCTTTAGGCATCATTTATATTATATCATATTTACCAAGCAGAGAAAGTCAAATCCATTTTTTGATCCAGCCTGAGACGCCAACACTTTTTTTGACCATCACAACCGGTTTATTACAGCGTGCCGCCACTTTTTCCGGCAGCGATTGATGCGTGATCTGGTAAAACGACGATCGGTTCGTCGCGCCCATTACAACAAGGTCATACTTTTTTGCTTCTTTTAATATCGTTGACAAAACAGCTCTTGCCTTAACGGTCTTGGTATGAATTTTGTCTTTCGGAAGTTTTAATTTTTCACATTGTTCGTTTATAAAGGTATCGATATCGAAGGTATATTTACCGGTGTCGATATTCAGGGCGGTGAGTTTTCCTTGTTCCGGCGACATGATGATCGATGCAATTTGCATTGCGAAAGGTGTATTGGGACCGCCCCCGATGGGAACGAGCACATTTTTAAACTCCTCATCTTTACCACAGTCTTTCATCACAACGATATCACAGGGAGCCTGCTCAAGGATCGGATCTATCTTCGTGCCTAAACGAAAACCTCTTTTGGCCTTACCGCCTTGCCAGCCAAGCACAAGCATTTGCACATTCTTCTCTCTGATCGCCGAAACAATCCCCCGGGCGATATTTCGGCAGTAACGGGTAGTGGTGCTCAATGGAAAATGTATGGATAGATACAGCATCGCTTCGACCAGAGCCTCTTTGCCGGGTTCGAGATATCTTTCCGCGTCTCTAAGTGATACCAGATCCGGGACCGGCACCATATGAATCAGTTCGACCTGAGCGTTGCGTGCCCGGCAAAGCTTATAGGTATTGCCTACCAGCTGAATGGCATTGTCGGGATTGGCTACCGAAACCATGACACGGTATTTGTCCGATTCTTTGAGTTTTTCTTCTTCAAGAATCTGGATTTCCTCCTCGGTGGTGATTGCGCGCGACCTGGAATAAGCATTATAAATAACCGTACCCAGGATGACCCAGATCGGTGCGACGATCCAGGCGATCAAGCTCATGTGTACCAGCCAGATCGCCAAAATGATCTGACAAAGGATTGCAAGAATTGGAAACAGCGGAAACAGCGGCATTAAAAAGCCGTAATTCAGTTCATCCGCCATGCTGCGACGAATTTTAATGACGCATAGATTGACCAAAAAGAACAAGAACAAAAACATTATGCTGGCGCTGGAGGCCACATCTTTGGTCGGCAGGGCGGTTGTACAAGTCAGCACGATTATTCCCGTGACCATCAGAGCTCCCCAGGGTGTTCTCTTGGTCGGGTGAATTTTAGCAAAAAGTTTCGGCAGCATTCCATCCCGGCCGAGTGCGTATGATGCCCGTGTCGCGGAGTAAACGGTCGCATTCAAGGCCGAAGTCGAAGAGAAGATTACGGCCAGGGTCAATATGAAATTACCGAACGGCATCAATCTCGCGACCGCTTCGCCGAATCCTTTTTCCTCGAACTGCCCGATCCATTCCCACGGTGCTTTATCGATACCTTCTGAGCCTGCCTTAACCGATACCACAGTCGCAAATGCCACCAGTACATAGATGAATGTTACAATAAAGACCGACAGGATCATGGCTTTGGGCAGATTTTTACGCGGTTCGATCGCCTCGTCTCCCGCCTGAGCGATGACCTCATAACCCTCAAAGGCGACGTAGGTGAATCCCATCGTGACAAGCAGTTGCCCCCATCCTTTGGGCATAAAGGGCTTGAAATTTTCAAGTCTTGATGGATCTTTTAATGCTGTTGCGACACCGACCAGTCCTATGGTGACAACAAAGATCGTTTGTCCCAGCGTGATGATTGCGCCGATTTTGCCGGTTTCAGACGCCCCGCGGAAATTGATATATAAAAAGAGCAGTGCCGTCAGAACCGCCACGACTTTTACGATATTCCAGGCGATGGCCTCGGCTTCGACGGATCCTTGGGTAACGTCGTTTAGCCGATACAGCCAATTGAAAAATCCCAGCGCGTCGGCATAGCGGATCGTATAAATCGCAAATGTCAGGGCGTACATACTGCCGGCTA
>CAZNET010000171.1:0-5847 GCA_964571885.1 uncultured Pirellulales bacterium | reverse complement strand
TGCTTTTGGCGTCATCAAGCAGTGCGATCAGAGACGGCATATCCCCTTCACCTGCCAGAACCTTTAGTGCCTTATAAGATTCAAATTTGACTTTACGGTCATCGTGCTTAGCGGTTTTAAGCAGAATCGGCACCGAGTTGGTGATGTTTCTTTCGGCGGCGGCCTGAATGAGCTCAACCTTTACCGAAGGTTCGGCTTTGGTAATATGATCGACAATAGCGGCATCGACATCTTTACCCTTTAAACGGTAGAGACTTTCCTGGGCGGCATCCTGAACATCGCCTTTTGTCTGTGCCGCTGTTTCCGCAAGCAAAGCAACTTCAGAAACATCGCCGAGGTCACCCAAAGCTTTTAACGCCGTGATTTTAACTTCTCCATTTTCACTTGCGGCAGCTTTTATAACGGTTGAAACCGCCTGCTTGTCACCAACATCGGCGAAAGCGGCCAATGCCTGGATTTTGGCCATTGCCGGTAAACTCGAAAATTGCCTGCAAACAGCCGAAATGATACCTCCATCCGATACATCCCTCAAAAGCCCGATCGCTACCGCCTGCATACCGGGGTCGCCCTTTTCCAAAGCCTCAAGAATAAGGTCTTTTGTCTTTTCCGGCGAGGCATTGACCTTGCCCCGTAAGGCGGCGTAGCGAATGACCTGCGGATTCGACGGCTGATACAATTCATTATAAATAGTTGATGCTTTATCTTTATATCCCTTATTCAGCATCTGGTCGGCGCAGTTCATATACGCATCGAGAATCACCCGCTTGAGTTTATCATTGGCTTTGGTCTTTGCATTTTTAAGGATCTCCGCGGCCTGGATATTTGCAACTTTTCCAAGAGCCGCGGCCGCCGCTGAAGCGACCTGCGTGTCATTATCCCAGACCAAAGGTTCCAGAGCCGGAACGGACGATGCCTTGCCGCGAACGCCTAAGGTGTTGATGATTCCGATCTTCATATTGCCTTTTGCTTTCGGCAGTGCTTCGACTAAGGCTTCGTCCACCGCGTCGCCGGGGATGTTTTCCAGGGCATAGCGCGCCATGTCCGACATCTTTTTGTCGGTCAGAAAACCCGAAAGAACATCAACGGATTTTTCGGTGCCGATGATTCTCAGTTTCCTGCAGGCGAATTGTTTGGCTGCGTAAGGAGCGTCTGTTTTCAAAAATTCCAGCAAGGCCTGTTCGATCTTCCCTGTCGCCGCAGGATCGTTTAGGTTTTCACGAATCAAATCGTCCAGACGGGTTAAAGGTTTTCTGCTGTCGCCGAATTCGTAACTCTTCATTTCTGAAAGGATACCATCGAGGTTGCCGATGTCCCCCGCTAACGAGAAGGCAGAAAAAATAAAAACAAAAGCAACCATTAAAACGAATAATCTATTCCCGGATTTCATATTCAACACTCCTAACTAAAATAGTTTCAATTTTTTATTTTGAAGCAGATAACTCAGCACTGGGTGTGGCGTCCGCGGGCAGATCGCCTAATGCATACTGGATGCCGTCGAGGTAATGCTGAAGGATTTGCGGATGCCAGAAGATAAACTTATTATGTCCGAATGAACAGTAAAAGACTCTTCCCTTGCCCCACGTCTGGATATAACTGATGGCAAAATCATTGTCTTTTCTGTGAATCTGCTCTTTCTTGACCATCATATTGCGTTTATCCGACATATCCAGGCTCAAGAGCACTCTGAGACGATCACGGGTATAAGGACCTTTTAATTGATAGATCTCATCTCGTACAAAGAACGTTTTTCCGTCACTGAACGCTTTATTGATTGGGTGACCTGGATCGTCAACTTTAACCGCCCATGTCCCTCGGGCGTGCCAGGGATGGCCGTCAAAAATACCGCCCATCATCTTCGCCGCCTCGGGCCAGTTCTTGAAGCAATCGGTCGCGGCGTGAATGCCGATGACCCCCTTGCCGCCTTTGACAAAATCCATCAGGGCCTGCCTGTGATTCGGATCGGCGAACTTCAAATCGCTGGTATTATTGAACATAATGGCATCGAATTGATCGAGATAGTCAGGATTAAATACGGACATGTCTTTACTGAAGACGGTTTCAAAAACGCCGGTCTTTTCGCCCATGATCTCAAAACACTTGTTGGCGGTCGGTATCGCCGTGTGGAAATATCCCTCACACAACCAGAATACGAGAATTTTACGGGGCTTTTTGGGCTCAACGGTCGGTTTTTCCGGCATGGCCTCTTTCATTTTATCGAGCTGTTTCTGATCGACCTTTGGAAGTTTGTCCGGAATACCCGCTGACCATAGAGTTGACGATATCGACGCTGCAATCAAGATGACTAACGGTGCTATAATTTTAATATTCATCATTTCATTCCTTAAAAATAAATCCGAATTATACCATAAGATTTTACAAATGCCAGGGACTTCTCATCGGCCTCGACAAATAACGATTCGCTGGTTCATCATTCTCGAACCGCTCATTGACCGGATCCCATTTCAATTTCGATCCTGTTTTCATCGCGATAATCCCCAGATGGCCGATCATGATCGACCGATGCGCCACCTCGGCCGGGGCAACCGTCGGTTCTCCAGACTTTATACAATCAAGAAAATTCTGCTTGTGGTCGTTACTTTCATAAAGATGGATTTCATTCGGACCGATCACCGAGTTCAACACGGATTGAGGATTAGCGGTGATCCCGCCGCGATTGACATGGATCCAGCCGTTGCTTCCCTCGAACAGAACGCCCAGCGCTTTTCGGTCCTCTTCGCAGATGTGGCAGCCGTCGGCAAAGATCAGGCCGTCTTTTTGTTTCGGTAACTTTTTCACATCCGAGATAATCATCGTGAAGCCCTCGTCGAACTTACATTCAAAACGGTATTCATAAACCGTATCGAACAAGCCGTCTTTGGGAAATGTCCCTTTGCCCTGAATCTGAACAGGCGAGGTGCGGTCGGTTCCCATCGCCCATTGAGCGATGTCGCAGTGATGACCCGCCCAGTCGGTGATCTGCCCCCCGGAGTAGTCACTGACCCATCGAAAGTTTCGGTGACAGCGAGCGGGGCTGTAAGGCGCCTCGGGAGCCGGTCCCAGCCACATATCGTAATCGAATCCCTCAGGCGGCTGGTTAATGGTTTCGTTAGTGCTGCCGAAATTAACATAATGACCATGCGGCAGGCCGATATTGACCGTATGGACTTTTCCGATACGACCGTTGCGGATAAGTTCGCAGGCCCTGCGAAAATCCTTGTCCGACCGCTGCTGACTGCCGGTTTGCCAGGTAACTTTATATTTTTCAACGGCGTCACACATCGCGCGTCCCTCGGCAATCGTATAGGCCAGCGGCTTTTGACAGTGTACGTGCTTTTTCGATTTCACCGCCATAATCGCCTGGACCGCGTGCCAGTGATCGGGCGTAGCGATCATCACCGCATCAATATCATCTCTGTCAAGCAGGTCACGAAAGTCGGTATATGCGTCACAGTTTTGATTGTCATAAGCTCGATCAACCGAGTGCTTTGCCTGTTCGAGGTGCCTGCTGTCAACATCACAGACCGCCAGCATCTGCACTTCTTTCTTGCCGACAAATCCTCTTAAATCCCCCGCTCCCATCGCTCCGACGCCGATAGCGCCCATCGTAATGCGGTTGCTCGGTGACACACTGCCGGCCTTACCTAAGGCCGACGATGAAATGACATAAGGAAATGCCGCTGACGCCGCCGTTGCTTTTATGAACGTTCTTCGTGATAGTTTATTCATTTTATATACTCCAGGGACTCCTCATCGAACGCCCCAGCAGCCGGTCGGCTTCCGGGTCATTCACAAAATGCTCATTGACCGGATCCCATTTGACTTTGCGCCCAAGCTTGATCGCGATCAGGCCAAGATGGCCAACCATAATCGAACGATGTCCCACCTCGACCGGCGCGATGGTCTTTCGCCGTGAAAGAACGCACTCGATAAAGTTTCTGACATGATCGTTACTTTCATACAAGTGAATTTCATTTTTACCGATCTCGGTGGTCAATAAAGATTCGGGGTTGGCTCTCAGGCCTCTTCTGCTGACAAATACCGTCCCGTCAGTTCCTTCAAATTTGATCCCCTGCTGAAAACGACCGTCCACAGTAAGATCGAATCCCTCGGCGTATTTGCATTCGAAATGAAAATCCTCTACGGTATTGTAAAGATCATGTTGTGGAAATCGTCCGGTTCCCTTTATTTCGACCGGTGAGGAATGTTCGGTATTCATCGCCCACTGCACGATATCGATATGATGACCTGACCAGTCGGTGATCTCGCCGCCGGAATAGTCGCTGATCCAACGGAAATTCCAGTGACATCTGTCTTTATGATACGGCGCCCACGGTGCGGGCCCGAGCCACATATCATAGTCAAATCCCGGAGCTATTTGCCTCGGTCCGGGAATATCGCTCATCCTGTTTTTTCCCGGTAGGCCGACTTTAATGGCAGTGACTTTTCCAATACGCCCGTTGCGGACAAGTTCGCAGGCCCTTCGGAACTTGAACGATGAACGCTGCTGGCTGCCGGTCTGAAAAACAACACCCTGTTCCTGGACCGCGTCGCATATTGCTCTCCCTTCGGCGATCGAATAGGAAATCGGTTTTTCGCAGTAAATATCCTTGCAGGACCGGGCGGCAGCGATCGCGATCAACGCATGCCAGTGATCCGGCGTAGCGATCATGATCGCGTCGATATCCTTTCGAGAAACCACGTCACGAAAATCGATATAGGCTTTGCAGTCCTTGTTTTTATATTTTTTATCAACTTTCTCTTTTGCTTTTTCCCTGCCGCCTCTGCTGTGTGACTTATCGACATCACAAACCGCAAGGACCTGTACCTTTTTGTGACTTAAAAAATCCTTCAGCAAACCCGATCCTCGCCCGCCCAGGCCTATGGCCCCCACCGTAATACGGTTACTTGGTGACACTGTCCCGGCTTTTCCCAGTGCCGACGAAGGAACGATATAAGGAAACGCCGCTGACGCCGCCGTTGTTTTTATGAACGTTCTTCGTGATAATTTATTCATTTTATACACTCCAAGGGCTCCTCACGGCCCGTGATAAAAACCTGTTCGCTTCGTCATCGCCGACAAATCTTTCATTTTTCGGATCCCACGTGAGGTTACGGCCCAGCCGGTAACAGATATTGCCGATATTGCAGACCGTCGCGGAACGATGACCGATTTCAACATCACAAATAGGCTCGGTTCGATGTTTTATGGCATTGAGCCAATCGGCATAATGATTGTTACTTTCATACAACGTGATTTCATTCGGACTGATCGGGACTTGCATCAAATGATCAGGCCAGGTTTGATATTCCCAGCGGTTTATGTCGATCCTGCCCTCGGTGCCGACAAACAAAACACCATTGGACTTTCGATAATTGGTTCGAGTCATCGACAGGCCGTTTTCATAAACAAAGGTCAGCGGTGCGTCCTTGTCGTTTTTGTTCTTTGGAGCGATCAACTCAACCGGACCGGTTTTATCCATATCCAGCGCCCATTGAACGATATCAAAATTATGGGCTCCCCAGTCGGTCATGAGTCCGCCGCCGTAATCGTAATAATTTCTCCAGGCCGGGTAACCGTCCCAGGTAACTTTCGGCGAGAGGATCTCATTATAGGGTCTTTCGGGTGACGGGCCGAGCCACATTTGCCAGTCCAGGTAATCCGGTGTTGGTTCGGCGGGCAGGTCACATTCTACCGGCCAAAGGAAAAAGGACGATTCAGTCGTTCCGATATCAACCTTGATTTCTTTGATCTGACCGAGGTAGCCGTTACGAATCAATTCACAGGCTTTTCTAAAACTCTGTGATGACCGCTGCATGGAACCGGTCTGAAAAACCCTGCCGTGTTCC
>CAZNET010000170.1:2242-5866 GCA_964571885.1 uncultured Pirellulales bacterium | reverse complement strand
TAAGATTGAACCGAATTATTTTGGACTGGTTTTGATGATTGCGGGTATATTATTTTATCCGTTCAATATTATTCAACTCCAGTATGGTTATTTCAGGCCCATCGGGATGATTTTTACGTTGGCTGCGATGATCTTTTATCTCGGCGGTAAAAATCTTATTAAGTTTACCTGGCTTCCGGTGTTTTTTTTGATTTTTGCGGTGCCTTTGCCCAGCCGTTATTATGTCGCGATAACGACACCGATGCGCGAATGGGCTGCCGTTACCGCATCTGCTATACTTAGTCTGGTCGCCGATCTGGAAGCAACGGCCAATGGGGTTGTTATTGACGTGATATATCAGGGCAAAAAGCTCGAACCTTCCCTGAACGTAGCAGAAGCCTGCAGCGGAATGAGATTGCTGATGGCATTTGTGGCATTAGGCGTTGCCATGGCGTATTTGCATAAAAGACCAATCTGGCAAAGAGTGATTCTGGTTGCTTCCACAATCCCGATCGCGATTTTTTGCAATATTATCCGGGTTACAACAACGGGATTTATTTATATTCTGATCAACCCAAAATATGCGCAAGGAATCTATCACGACATGCTGGGAATGGCGATGCTGCCTTTAGCGTTTGGATTATATGGTCTATTAGCCTTGTTCATGTCTAATTTATTCGTCGAGGAAACCGAACAAGACGAAGAACTTATCATCCGACGGTCAGACCGGAAGGAAATAGAATAAAATGAACAATACAATTGTACGATCATATTGTCAGCCGGCTTTTCTCATTTGCGTCGTTGTCTTGGCGCTGGCCTCAACCGGTATGTCTTATATGATCGATAAATTCGGTGTCTATCTGAAAAAAGAGCCTCTTAAAATAAAAAAATCGCTGGATTTACTAAACGAAGACTATCTTGAACCGTATATTGTATTGAATAAATCCAAGATAGAAAACGAAGAAGTCTTGAAAAGCTTAGGAACGGAAGATTATATTCAGTGGCTCATTGAAGATCCTCAAATGCCTGAAGACAGCCCGATGAGACAATTCGTGTTATTTATTACTTATTATGAACTTCCCGACCAGGTTCCCCACGTACCTGAAGAGTGTTATGCAGGCAGTGGCTTTCAGAAGCTTTCTGCTGAAAATGTTGCTCTTCGCGTCAAAGCGGATGATATGTGGGATAAAAATCCGGGATCGTCTGTGGTGTCGGATGTTTTTGATGTAAAAGCCCGGTATATTATTTTTGGAAAAAGTGATACAAGAAGCTGGCGGCAGATTACCAAGCCGGTGCTTTATTTTTTCAAAGTAAACGGAGAATACGCCGGCAGCCGGGAACAGGCCAGAGTCGAGCTTAATAAAAATATCTTTAATAAATATTCTTATTTTAGTAAAATCGAAATAATATTTAATCCGCAAATAGGCGTTATAGACCAACAGCAGGCAATGGGGGCGGGGGAAAAAATACTAAGAAAATTATTGCCTGTTTTGGAAAAGGAGCATTGGCCTGACTGGAACAAATAAAATCAATGCATGAAAGGATAAGTGCGTTATGGCAAGGAAAAAACTCAATAAAAAAATCGCAATTATAGGCTCTTTGGTTTTATTGTCGATTATTATGGCAGGGATATTCGTACTGCTTGTTTTAATTAAGAATCCGGAAAGATGCCTTGAAGACGCCAGAATCGCTTTGGAATCAGCGAGGCAGGAGACAGATCCCGAAACAAAAGAGATTTATTATGAAAAAGCTAAACGTCAGTATTTGCGAGCTAACGCCTATGCCAAATCCGATGCATTTAAAATTGATGTTCTAAATGAGGCGGTTGAGATGTTTATCGAAACCGACGCATGGAAAGATGCGTTGGGATGCTGGGGCAATATTATCACTCACGACCCGGAAAATATAAAAGCCCACTATGCGATGCTGCAGTATTTTTATATTATGGCCGATAGCGGAGTTCAGGGCTATTGGCAGGAAGTGAAGTCGCGAGCTTCGGATTTCATCGATATCGCCGAAGAAAACAACCTGATGGATACCAACGTAACGGACCTCAAAACGAAAGGGCTGGAACTGGATAAACCTCTCACAGATGATCTCGAGGTGTATTTATATTTTTTAAGGGGCAGAGCAACTTTCCATATTACAAAAGCAGGTGGCGTAACAGATAAAGACCAGGCTATTAAAGAAGCCATAGAAGATCTGAAGCACGTGCGTGAGTTAGAGCCTGAAAATATGTATGGAGCGTGGTATTTGGCTCAGGCCATCCTTGAAAAAGGAAACATTGACGCTTCAAAAGGTAACTTCGAAGCACAGGAAGAAGCGAAGACACAAGTTGACAACCTTCTGGCAAAAGTTGAAGAGGAATATCCGGACGACATCAACGCTGCTTTGAATCTCTTAAATTATAAAATGATGCCGATCAATATTAAAGGCCTGGATGATTATAGAAAGCTTGAACCGGATTATCTTGCCTTTGTTGATCAATTTAATGATTTTGCCATCGCCCATGCGGCTTTAGCGAGATATTATTCTTTGCTTATACCGGACACCATGGATAAAGCGATAGAAGCTGCGGAAAAAGCGATGGAAATGGAGCCGGAAAACGTTCGTTATATTCTTTTGGCCTGCAACCTCTATTCTCAAAAATATGCTATTTTTGAGGATATTTCAGCTTTAAATACGTCAAATCAATTGGCCAAGAAGGGGCTTACTCTACCAGGCACCCAGGAAGATAGCGGACCGAGAATGATTACCAAACTTTCAAACAGGTCGATGTTTTATTCCACTTTGGCAAATAATTATGCCTCTCTGGTTTTGGAGCCTTCTGAAAACCAAGACGAAGCAGAGATGCGAAAACATGTTTCGGAATTAGAAAATGTAGTACATGAAATTGAGCAAATTATTGGGACGGGAGAGGACCCAAAAGTGATTATGTGGCAGGGTATTCTCGAATTAGCGAAATCTAAGATTGGCGAAGGAAATCAAGCCGAAGCGATAAAAAAAATGTACACCGCCTATGAACAATTGAAAGCCTCATCAGGCGGCACATCCGCCATGAGAATTACTCAGCAACCGACAAATGATCCCTATTTATGTTACTGGCTGTCAAAAATATTTATTGACAGTTCGGAAATAGGAATGGCCAAGGAATTCCTCGAATCGGGATTACAATCCCGATTGGGTTGGATAAAACCTGATGCCTATCTGGAATACGCTGATTTGATGATCAGGCTGAAAAGTTACGGAGATGCGATCAACACCGTCAACTTTTATGAAAGTTATTACGGTATCTCTGATAAAAGCTTAAGGCTGAAAATTCGGGCCAATATCGGCGCAAAACAATTTGACGAAGCAAGTCGGCAAATCGAAAAGCTAAAACAGAATGATCCTAATACATATGAACTGAGGTTCAGACTATTAAGTTCCATGATTCGGCAGTTAAAAAGAATCAATTTAAGCAGAGAGTTTGATGAAAACACTTTAGATGAAAGCTCTGAAGCGGTCGATCAGGAACAAGAGGAACAAGAGGCTTTTGAGAATTTACCAAAAGAAATCATTGATAAAGAAATTGAGCAATACACCAAAGAATCCAGACAAGTATTGGCAAAATTATTGGCGTTTTATCCGGATAATCTGACGTAT
>CAZNET010000170.1:1901-2232 GCA_964571885.1 uncultured Pirellulales bacterium | reverse complement strand
CCGAGTTACGCAGTGAAGTGGAAAAGAGTGTGATCGCCGAGGTCAAGGACCCGGTTAAACGTCATTTAAGCTATGCCGGGTATTATCAGAAAAGCAATGACTTTGAAAAAGCAAAAGAACATTACGAGAAGGTCCTTAATGAAGACGTACCGCTTGAAGAAAGAACGGAAGAGCAAAAAGACGCACGTTATACCGCCGCCAACAATCTTCTTAATATCGGTATTTTGCTGAATCAGCCCGCGTTAATCCAGGAGGTAGTGACAATAGCTCAAAATGAAAACCTCGATGATTGTCAGGGCAATTATTTTATGGCTCGGCAGGCAATGCATAA
>CAZNET010000170.1:0-1891 GCA_964571885.1 uncultured Pirellulales bacterium | reverse complement strand
CCTTCAGAGGCTCAATGAATGTATTGATCAGCGTCCGATTTTCTCAAAAGCATATATGCTGCGGGCAAAGATTTACAACGTATTAGGAAATGAACATAATGCCATTGAAGACATCCAGAAAGCTTCAGCAATGAATTTGCTTGATTCTGAAATAGCGAAGGTCAAAGCGGTCATGCTTTATAACAGAAATAAAAAACTGGGTGACAATATATCTCCTGATCAGATAGGCGAGACAGTCAAGGCGCTGGAAAATGCGATAGCCCTCAATGCCGGAGATTATGAATTAATCAGTTTCTATGCGGAATACATCAGCAACACCGAACCTCAAAAAGCATTAGCTTTGCGTCAGCGTCTCCAAAATGCGATGCCAAGTGTCGAAAACGCTTATCTTTTGGGGAAAATGGCCTTAAAGCTTTCATTAAAAGAGTATGATCAAGCAAAAAAACAGGCATTACTAAATATTGCGAAATCCTCTTTCGATAAAGCCCTTGAAATAGATCCGGGCAACAGAATGGTTATCAATGAATATGCCGATTTTTATCGCACAATAGGCCAACCCGAAAAAGCCGAAGGAATCTTAAGCCGATCGCAGGACAGTACACTTCTTTGGAATCATTATTATCAATCCGGCCAGTATGATAAAGCCAAGGAAATTTTAGATGAGCTTCATAAGGAAAATCCAGACGATCCAAATGCCCTGAAGGGATTAACGCTTATTGCGGAGAAAACCGGCGATAAAGAGCGTGTTAAATTACTGGCTGGAAAAGTTGTTGAAGCCGATCCCTCTTTAAATAATAAACTCTTGCAGATCCAGTTTTTAATCAATAACGGTTTTTTGAATGAAGCCGAATTAAAGCTGCAAAGTTGTCGGGAACAGAACCCCGATGAATTGAGAGTTAATTTGCTTAACGCCTGGTTAAAGATGAGGCAAGGCAAGCTTGATGAAGCATTGGAACAAATCAATAAATACCTTGAAATAAATCGAGAAGATGCTTTGGCCTGGAGATTGAGAGGAAATATCAATCTCTTATTGGCCAATTATGAACAATCGATCGATAATTTAAAAACAAGCAAATCACTGGCGGATGACACAGCAACCCGTTTGATTTTGGCAAAGGCTTATGTCAGAGCGGCCAGGTATGAAGACGCGATTACCGAACTGGAAAATCTTGTTAATGATCCGCAGGCCAGTATAGAAGCAGTGACATTGCTTGAACAGGTATACTACCAATTAGGCAGACAAATGGATTTGCATTCTTTGTATAGGAGAATGATACAGCAATATCCGAATGCTCAATTATGGAAGATACGCGCAGCGGAATTAGCCTATGCTACAGGTGATTATGAAACATCCTTGACGATGTATCAGAATCTGTGGGAGTCGGCAAAACAGAATAGCGAGATTAATCCGGTTATTTTTGAAGGCTATCTTAAATCGCTTTATTCTACGGGACAGTTTGATGAATTAATAAAAGAAGCGTCTCGTTATATTAATTCGGAAGAGGTTGCTCCTATCGCGTATATAAAAATGGCCGAAGCGAAAATAAAGTTGAACAACAAGCCTGAGGCGATAAGTCATTTCAAAAAAGCGATTGATAAGTCTGGAACGAATGAACAAATGATAGCCTTAATTTTGCAGGGGGCTTATTATCTGATCGGTCCTGAAGAAACCTATGAAATATGTAAAGAAAAATTGCAGCAAAATCCGGATTCTTTATCTACCAATTATACCATGTTCAATATCAATAAATTGGAGGGTAATTACAACGAGGCTTTGACCTACTTAGATAAGCTGATTTCTTTTGTGGATGAAGAAGATGCCGCGACAAGATTTGATTATTTAAGGCAAAAAGGTCAAATATTAGTGCAAGCCTATTACAAAACGTCCGAT
>CAZNET010000169.1:0-5871 GCA_964571885.1 uncultured Pirellulales bacterium | reverse complement strand
TTCTCCTGGAAAGCTCATCATATTGGTATTGAGCGATCGTAAAAGCCCCGATTTTAACCTTTTTCAGTCTGCTGATCTCGTCATATTCATAAAACACATTGGTATTGTCCGGATAAGTGATCTGTTTTCTTCTACCCATATCGTCATAGTAATAGGTAATCCAGCTGCCGTAGATATCACAGACATCGGTAATTCTGCCAAGATCGTCATAAGTAAATTCGGTAATCCCGCCGCCTTCGCTGACCGTTCTGAGATCATTAACCTCGACAATCCTGCCTGCTATATCGTAGGTGAAGTAAATATTCGGATCACCAGGCCGGTTTTTCACGAGTTGCCTGTTCATAAAGTCATATTCGTAATTGATGGTATTGCCGTCGCGGACGGTTTTACTGGCGATATTGGAGTTTTTGTCATAACCAAACTGCTCGTTGCTGTCATCCGGATAGGTAATCTTTGTCAACCTGTCAAAAACATCATAAGCATATTGCGTCAGGTTCAAAGCCGGATCGTTGATGTCGGCTAAATTACCGTTATCGTCGTAACGGTATTGGGTAACGCCGTTATTGGCATCGGTGACCTTGGCCAGAAGTCTTCGCTCGTTGTATTCGTACTTAGTGATATTGCCCTCGGCGTCGGTGATGGAGTTGACATCGCCGTTTAAGTTATAGGTATAGGTGGTTATATAACCGTTTGGATCGATGGCGTTCTTGATCTTTCCAAACAGATTATAGCTGTAGTCGGTGATCTGGTTGGGCTCGTCGGTAATTTCACGTTCGATCCTTGTCCTTCTGCCGTTCTCGTCATAACTGTATTTGGTCACATTTCCGTTGGAATCGGTCGTTTGAAGCAGCCAGCCCAATTCATTATAGGTATAGTTGGTAATATTGTTATTGGGATCAGTGATCGCAGAGGCGTTTCCGTAATCATCATAAGCATATGCGGTGATATAATTTGGCTCATCTCCGTAATTTTGTACGATCTTCCAGAGTTTTCCGCAATTGGGATCGTTGGCATCGCTGTCATCGTAATAGATATATTTGGTTATAATGCCGTCTTCGGCTGTTACGGTCTCGACCTGGCCGTATGAATTATAGGTATATTTCACAGTCGGCGTTTCGGTCCCGCTTAGGGTGTTGACATCGGGGTAAGTAATCTTCTCTAAAGCGCCTGTAACACCGTTATAATCGTAGGTCGTTACCTTGCCTCTCGCATCGGTCATTGTCCCGACCTGATCGGCAAAATTAGCATCATAGGTATAAAGCGTGGCGATGACATTGGGATCGTCGATATCATTAGCTTCCGAGGGTCCTTTTTTGACATATTTTCCAATGACATTGCCGTATTCGTTTTCATCATATTCATAAGCGATACAGTTACCCAAAGGCATGGTTTTCAAGACAAGCTTGGCCGTATTAGAATCATAAACGAAAGTTGTTGTAAACGAATTAGGTTCTGCCGTTTTATCGTTGGTATAGATTGTATGGCTGGTTAATTGACCATTATCGTTATAGGCCATGGTTTCTTTTATCCCCTCTGGGTCGTTGATGTCGGCCAGGTAATTAGCCGAATCGTACTCGAAGGTGTATTCTCCGCCTCTGAGGATCTGTTTTTCGACCATATCGTTGACATCGTAGAAATTCTCTACGAATAAATCGTTGTTGGCATCATAAATCTTTGTAAGTTGATGATCTGAATTGTAATAATAAGTGTATGTAAGCCCTGAAGGATACTGATTGGTCGAAGGACTGACATAACCGATTAGATCGTTAGTACAGGGATCGTAATAATAATCCCACATCCTTCCTGTAAAATCTGTGATCCTGCTGACAAGACCGTCTGCGTTATAGTTAAAGGTAATATCCCTGCCGAGATCATCGGTAATTTTGGTCAGTTGATGGGCCATTGCAATGACATCTTTACCATCAGAAGGACCGCCATGATTTTCTGAGTTAAAGAAATCAGAAAAACCATAGATCGGCTGAGGGGTGTCAGTATAGTTAAAGGTGATGGTATTATTATATACATCTGTGATCGTCGAGAGATTGCCGTTGGGATCGAAGGTGTATTCAATCAGTTGTTTTGCCTGGGTCCTGATAAAGACATCGTTGGTATCATCGTAAACAAAATACCAGTGAGGGTATTCTAAGTTGGTGTATAATTTGTCATCGGTATCGTCCTGCGTATAAATATCATAACAGCCCTGGCCGTTAAGGAAGATGATTTGATTGGGTTCGCCGCTTATCGAGACCGGCCTTTTGACTTTCATGTTATAATTCATATCCCAGCCATAACCGAAACAGGATGTCATTTTCCTTTTGCTGCCATAGGTTCTTTCAATGTTTATCGACAGAACTCTGCCGGTAACGGATAAGTCATTTTCATAATAGCGGAATTCGCCATTTTTCATATAGACGGGATCGCCTTTGGAAGCTGATTGGCCCAAACCTCCACTATGACTACTACCTATACCGCCCGACATGCCAAAACCGCCTCCCCCTATGCCTCCTGAACCGTCACCGTTAGATAAGCCTGCTCCTCCGCCAACAGGGACACTACAACCGCATTCACTTTCACAAGGAAATCCCCCATCATCGCCCGGTCCACCATTATTATCCCCATCACTGTTTCCGGAATTACACCATGATGAAGGGCATTCAGACGGTCTTTTTCCGTCACCGCACTTCTCATCGAAAAGATCGCAAGAGTACTCGTCGCCATCTGCACACGCTTTTTCTACATCGCAGCAGAAAATACAAAAACAATCATTTTCTCCACCAAATACAACAGTTGAAAAAACAATAATTGACAATATGATAGAAACAACAAACAGATTTATTCTGGCTTTAAGACCCATACTTCGTCTCCCAATTTGTATTAAGTTTTTAGTATATGTTTCATCGGTCCATCGTCTTACTTGTAAACCGTAACGGTTCCATTAAGTTCTTCTTCTTTTCCCCTGACAGTTGCCTTGACCTGAACAAGGTAATTGCCATTAACCGCAATATGTTTTCCGTTAGCATCGGTCGCATCCCAAGTAACTTGTTGAGGATTATTCGAGGCATATTGAAGTTCATCGTCCACGAGCTTGACAAAATGATTATCACAGGGATCGTAAATGTCGATGGTTACATTGGCATCGGCGACAATATCATAGGAGATTGTGGTTATTTCATTATAAATGACTTTAACACGATAGGGATTACACCTGAGATTTTCCAGAAGGTGCCCATAGTAAACACAAACAGCGCCTTTTTGGACATCGCGAGGAGTAGTAAATTCAACCTCATAATCGTCAGTGCAAATATCATTTGCATCATCGTCCCAGCGACCGTACCAGTAAAGGGTATTTAACCCGGGTTTCATAAGACGTCCATTACACACTTCAAATATTTTTGTGGAGGTGCCTTCTTTCTCGATCTTAATCGTCCGTTTAGCCCAGTCATCATGCAGACAGTAAATATTCAAGGGTATATTTTGATAAGTATACACATCGGAACTGACCATACAGCTATCATTGACGGTGGAATCTGCTCCCGATGGAGAGACCCAGTGATCGCTATTCGTATCGTCTTCGGCATAGAGATTGACATCATAGAAGTACCTGTCAACCAGATCTCCATCATTATCACTGCCGTCCCACGTAACCGAATGCCAGCCTTCGGACAGACTGTTCTGCCGGATTGCTCTGACTTTCGTGCTGCTGTATGTATGTGTAAAACCGGTTACCACATTACAATCCATATTCACCATATAATTGACCGTAAAGCTTTCTCCGGAAGTCGGATCGATTAAACTGTACCCGGCTGAGCCGATCATGGAGGTATAATCAACTACCAGCTTTACATTCTCGCTTGTTGTGGCCGTCGGATCATAACCGAACAGGTATTCTGTCAGGTTGTTAAAATCATCGCCGCCTCCGGATTCTTCATCGTCATCGGGATCATGATCACAGGGATCGTCGCTCGGCCAGAAATGCTCTTCCCACTTATCAAAGATGCCGTCGCCGTCTTCATCGGTAGTGGTGGTGGCATATCTGGTATTTCCGTAATTACCCATATTGATCCTGGAGCCGTTAGGACTTGGTTCATTGGAATAATCGCTGAAAGGATGACCGGCATCGATACACAATGAATTGCCATCCAGGCTAAAATCGTCATTAGCCGCATCTACAAAACATGGATCGAGTTCTATATTACCGCCGCCATCGATACCAAAATTACTGTTCCAGCTGCTGCCGCTGCCGCTGGAATCCATGATGTCACAATAATAAAATGTAGGATCATTGGAACCTATACTATTATCATAAATCTGATCACTGTTATTAGAATAATCCTTATTATTCCAAATAATACAGTTAGTAAAAGTGGGCGTTGAGTTGTAACTATAAATTCCACCTCCTTGCGTATATGGATACCCTATTTTATTGTCGTATATTATGCTATTGCTAATAATCGGAGAAGTACTCGATAATGCAAGACCTCCACCACTGCCACTTGATTGTGCTCCGATATTACCAAAAATTGAACAATTTTGGATAATTGGAATTCCAGAAGAAATATACAGACCACCGCCGGAAAAATTGGAAGAATTATTTTTAATTATACAATTATAGATGTAAGGCGAGGAGGAATTAGTCAGATAAACACCGCCACCAGTATTATTATTATTATTATAAATAATACAATTTAATATCGAAGGTTCTGCTCCATTACATTTAATTCCACTGCTTGAACCTTCTCTTATTGTAAAGCCGTTTAAGACAGCGTTTCTGGTTTCATTATCTTCAAAAGTTACCACAGTGCCGCTACTGCCGGCATCGATAATCGTTTTTTCAACAATATTCGAATCCTCAGGATCAAGACTTGTCAAGGTAACATCAAGGCCGTTAAAATCGATGTTTTCATCATAGGTCCCCGGATAAACCAGAATCGTGTGATAATTACGGGTATTGGGGTCATTGAGGACGTCTTGAATATTTGTGTAATAAAGCCCTGAATTCATGTTATAAACACGAACAAATTCATTGGCCCCGATATCGACTTCATTGACATCGTCGCCGTCGCCGTCAATTTTTCTCGGCTGAAGGTCGATATCTTTTTGACCCTCGTAGTCACCATCTGGTTCACCGGCATCGATACACGGTGAATCATAATCCAGAGGATAATACTCGGCATCGCTTAGGCTGGACTGATATATTTTGCCGTTATAATAAATTTCCTGGATCTGCTCTGTTGTTAACGCCTCGTCATAGATATGGATATCATCGAGCTTGCCGATATAATAGTTACCGCTGCTTCCCTGTCTGCCGATTATGGTATTGGCATCTGAAAAACCCCAGCCCGAGATTTCATAGCCGTCCAAGAGACCATAGAAATTTATCAAATCTACACCATCGTAATATACCCTGTCTATATCACAATTTACATCAAATACCACCGCTACATGAACCCATTGGTTATCAGCGGGTATCCCACGGTTAAACGTATTATTGTTTGCATCACGAATGATTAATCTGCCGCTGCCCCAAACAGATGTACCAATTGTAAATTTGGTATTTTCGTTGACATGGTAATGCAGCCAGCAAGTGTTTCTGTCATGATCTGGGGAATTAACCCACATACTCACTGTAATAGGTCCCGATGTTGGCAAACTGATTTCATTGACCTCGATATAGTTGCCGTCACCGTCAAGGGCGATACAGCCGTCAAATTTACCTGTCGTAATCCAGTTCACGTCACCACAGATATTCCCGTCACTGCTTGCGATCGAATCTTCCGCTGTTGTTCCTGCCCCATCATCGAATTTCCAATAAATATCCATATAATTGACCTGCTGCCAGATATCAGTATCAGCAAAACACGGATCTTCGTC
>CAZNET010000168.1:0-5954 GCA_964571885.1 uncultured Pirellulales bacterium | reverse complement strand
TCTTCTTTAGCCAGGCGTTTTGCCATATCAAACGATTCGGCATTGGTTATCTGCATCACCTCGTCAATATGTTCTCTGTTCAAAACATCAGGGATAAAGCCTGCGCCGATTCCCTGGATCATATGTGGGCCCGGCTTGCAGCCGGAAAGGACCGCTGAATCGGCTGGTTCAATTCCTATCAACCGAACAGAAGGTTTGCGGGATTTGAGCACCTCACTTACGCCGGTAATTGTCCCGCCTGTGCCGATGCCGGCAATGAATATATCTACCTGACCGTCAGTATCTTGCCAAATCTCTTCAGCGGTTGTTTCTTTGTGTATCTGGGGATTAGCAAGATTTTTAAATTGTTGGGGCATAAATGATCCTTTGATTTGCTCAACTAACTCATTTGCCTTATTAACCGCTCCGGTCATTCCTTCCTCGGCTGGAGTAAGAACGAGTTCGGCACCGAATAACTGAAATATCTTTCTTCGCTCGGTCGTCATTGATTCGGGCATTGTAAGAATCAGCTTATAACCTCTGGCTGCCGCCACCCATGCAAGCGCGATACCGGTGTTGCCGCTGGTAGGTTCAACAATTGTATCGCCAGGCTTGATTTTACCTTGACGCTCAGCAGCCAGTATCATACTTACACCAATACGGTCTTTGACACTGCTGGCAGGATTGAAGAACTCCAGCTTGGCGACTATCCGGGCTTTACAATTATTGTCTACTCTGTTTAGTTGAACTAATGGAGTCTTTCCGATTAATTCGGTCATATCTTTGGCTATATTCATTCTCATGTCCTCTAAAAATTATTTTATTCGTCGCACTTTTACACAACAGTGATCATCTATTTTTTTGATTTCCATAACTTCCTGTCCCTGCTCAGCAAAGCTTGCAGGTGCATTTTGTACAGGTTCGCCCTCATCAAGCAATACTTCAAGCACATCACCCACTTTGACCTTTTCGAGTTCCAGCTTTGCCTTAATAAAGTTCAAGGGACACGGCACACCACGCAGGTCAATAATATGATCTTTAGTCTTTTTGCTTTCAGCGCCTGCTTTATGAGCTACTGGTTCGATCTTAAATTTAAGATTCGCATCAAGGGATAAGAAAAGCTCTTCAACTCGGCCTATCAAATCTTTGACATGAGGCAGCAACTCGTCGATAGAATCTACATCCTGCAGTTTCCAATCCAGTGCGCTATCGAGCAATTTCTGAGTATCAGACTTGACCCAGCCGGGCTCGATAAGATGTTTAGTAAATCCATCAAAAATTTGCTTGTCTTTTTTCGGTTCCAAGCCAAATAGAATCAGAAGCGCCCGTGCCGCAGAGACAATTGCTTTATAAATATTTTGACTGCTAACCGGTGTCGCCTTAATTGTGTCCTTAGCCTCGTCGACATCCAGCTTTATTACATCCATAACACCTGCACCACACTCACCGGGACCTCTGCCTGCCAGAGAAAATGGTTCATCTGCACTAAAATCACAGTAGAGGTCTCCGGGGATATTATCCGGCAGCTGTGTATGTTTTGAAATCAGTTCAGTTAATTCTCCGGTGCTATAACTATTTGAGAAATACTCTCTTACAAAGCCGGGGATCTTTTTAGCAGGTAATGAACCTACTTTCTGTGCCAGTTGCGTTTTGCCTTCATAGATTTTAGTACCTGCCAGAACATCATAGTAAGGCATGAGTTTCCCTTTAACTCTTTTGGCTCTGCCTTCGAATCCCAAATCTGCGATATAGTGATTTGCACAGGAATTGGGACATCCGCTTATTCTTATTACTTGCTCTTTACAATCGTCCGAAATCCTCGAATCTTTGACAGTTTGAGCTATTGCCTCAGAAAGGCCTCTGGAAAGACAGAGTCCCAATTTGCAGGTGGCCGCACCGGTGCAGTTAATTATTTCCGGACCATTGCTCTTAAAATCGAAACCAAGTTTTTCTAATATTTCTACTGCACTTTGCAGCTTTTCCCCGGGTATTGAGGTTATGAGCAAATCCTGAAGCTGGGTAGTCCTGACGAGCTCCTGACCAGATTCATCAGCAACATTAGCTACTTGTACCAGCTTCTCTGCCGAAATATCTCCCAATTTCAGTCGAATCCGTAAGGTATAGTATCCACTGTACTTCTCACTTTGAATCCAATTGGTACATAAATTTCGGCCTGATTTGTCTTTGTCAGAAGCAACGGAAGTCTCTGACTGATTTCGGATAAACTCAATCTTTCCTGGTTCAGGGATATTACCCGGAAGGCCATCAGCTATGACTTGTTGTTTGTGATGATTGTAAAGGCGGATAAATTCCTGTTCACCTACTTTGTTAAGAACATATCTAAGCCGTGCACGGTGTTTGTTAGACCTGTCACCGTAAGCATCAAATAATTGCTTGATTGCTTCTGCAACGAATAGCACTTCATCAGTCGTTACAAACTCCTCGATTCTTATGCCTGTCCTTGGCGATAAACCCAACCCTCCGCCGGCATAAGCTGCAAAACCCTGCAATTCATCTTTGATATGAGCAAAGAATCCCAAATCCGCAGTAGATGCAAAGGCGCAGTCTTCGCTGCAACCGGAAAATACTATTTTATATTTGCGAGGCAGATTGTAAGAACTTTTGTGCTGCAGCAGATACTCGGCTGTTTCAATTGCATAAGGTGCCACAGGAAACTTTTCCTTCGGACAGACGCCGGAGCGTGGGCAGGCGGTAACATTGCGTACGGTATTACCTCCGCCGCCACGGGGAGATAAACTTACCTCCAGTAGACTTTCAAGAACATCAGGGGTGTCCTCGATATTTATATAATGCAGCTGAATGTCCTGTCTGGTGGTAACGTGAACAACACCATCACCAAATCTTGTGCTCAACTCAGCAATTCTTTTCAGCTGAAAAGGTAAAACCAGGCCTGCTCCAATACGAATACGCACCATAAACTTACCAACAGTTCTCTGCTCATATACCCCCATCGGTACCCGATATGCACGGAAGGCAATAGGTGAAGTTTCACCTTTGACGAATTTATCGACCTGACCGCGATAATTTAAGGTATCCTCCTTGATATTTTCCGGAATTTGTAAAATATATTTATTTGTTTTGTTCATCTTTAGCTTTCGAAATTAATCTCTACGTCTCACACAAGTTTCTTCATTTTCGTTTTGTTTTTCTGCTCTTTTGCTCAAATTCCCATATTTTTTAATGATGGTCAGGGCTTTAGAGCGTGAAATAGCCCCAGGGTTGATCCCTGGCCGCCCCTCAGGAACTGGTATGCCAAGCTTGGAAAAATAATCTTTCCATACAGGATGAATTTGACCTGTTGCACGGTCCTTAAAGGTCATAGGCTGCAATTCAAATACCGCAGTGTTGTTATTAGCCTTCAAGAAAATCTGATATATCAGCTCGGAACAATAGTAAGCACCGTTATCGATGGCAAACACCTTGTCGTAAGGTTTTCCTTTTAATGTAAAGGCAAATTCTATTGCCGGTTCAATCAGGTCTTGGTATTCGGGTTTTAATCTGCCGACAAGTACTTTAGGATTTCCGTTTTGATCAAGGCTGCGGTTAAGGAACTCCTTAAAAGGTGTTGATTGTACACCTTTAGAGGTCGCTTCAATCACAACCAATTCGCAATTTTCATTTTTCGCGGCAATACCAACATGTGTAATATTTAACCCCTGGTAGCCGGATGTAACCGCTTCTATTGCCTCGCAAAGTAAACTGCCGTCCGAATCCTGAAAAAGCAAATCTCCATCGACCGGTACAAACTGTACGGATTTTTCAGTATCAAGCTGGCAGCAGCCGGAAACTGTAAGAACAATTAGCAGAAATATCTTCACGCTAAATTTTTCTGTCATTTCTTATTACCCTTTTGTGGCCTAAAAAACCGGCATCTATTGCCATCCCATTTTGTAAAGTAGCTATCGTTTTTTGTTTCTTTCCGGCATTTTTGCCATTCATATCCAATGCTATCTTCCTTGTCGCTTTCAAAGTATATACACTTTTTACAAACATCCTTTCTGCCGCTTTCCCAAGCCTTTGCAGCTATTAAATTTCTACTCATGATATACCACCTATCTTTCTTTCTGCAATTTTTACAGTCACTTCTGCAATCTCACTATCATCAATAAAATATCCCTTAATATCAGGTACGCTTTTATTCTGCAATGAAAGTATAACGTAGATGACGTCAGGCGTAAGTGCCAGTTTAACATCCTCTTGTGAAGGTCTGGCGGGTGTTTCAGGGTGGCTGTGATATATAGCTAACATCTCAAGACCAGCGGCACGGATATCCTTAGCTACACTGAATTGTTCTTCCGGCGCCATCATAAAATGATCGCTGCTTCGGTCAGTATTTGCCATCTTATAAAATTGTTCGACCTGACCATGTTTGCCGGCTAAAATACCGCAAGCTTCAATGGGCGCCTCGGCCTTAGCCTGCTCGAGCATCTGTTCGAAGATATCATCTGGTATCTTTAATTTTGCCATATCAGCTCTTCTTAAGATCGCAGACAGGTTGTTCTTCATCTTTAAGTTCGGTTATTTGCGGATTTTTGCCGCATAAGGGACAATCCGGATTACACTTCAAATTAACCGCTCGAAAGCTCATCTCAAGGGCATCGTACGTCAGCAATGTGTCAGTCAGCAATTTACCGAGACCAAGCAGATATTTGATCGCCTCGGTTGCCTGCAAAGAGCCGATTACACCTGTCAACACCCCCAAGACTCCTGCCTGAGAACACGATGGAACTGCACCGGCAGGCGGCGGAGAGTTAAAGATGCAGCGGTAGCAGGCAGACTCACCCGGCAGCAGCGTTATCAATTGGCCATAAAATTTCAAGATCCCCGCATGTGAAAACGGCTTCTTTTCGAAATAGCAGGCGTCATTGATAAGAAACTTGGCACCGAAATTGTCAGTACCATCTATTACAAAATCATAGTCTCTAATAATTGTCCTGATATTATCCGCCATTGCCAACTGATGATAAGTCTTAATCGTTACATCAGGATTTATTGCCTGTATTCTCTTCTCGGCGGATTTAACTTTTTCTATGCCTAGATCGCAGGTGTGGTGAATTATCTGTCTTTGCAGATTGGTCAAATCTACTTTGTCACCATCGATAATACCTATTGTTCCAACACCGGCGGCTGCTAAATACAATGCAGCAGGTGAACCCAGACCACCAGCGCCGACTATCAGCACTTTCGAAGAAAGAAGCTTCTCCTGACCAATACCGCCAATCTCTTCCAGAATTATGTGTCGGCTGTATCTTCCAATTTGCTGTTCAGTTAGTGACATTGCCGCCTCCCATAAAATACAGAAACTCTATTTTATCGCCCTCATTCAATGCTGTATTCTCAAATTCAGACCTTTTCAGAATCTGTCCGTTCAGTTCAACTGATACCATCTCAGGCATTTTTACCTCTTGGGCAATTAAAAGACCGCTCACAGTCAAATTTTCCTTTAAATTGCTATCCTTACCATTTACAATAAGCTTCATATTTTTATCCTCAAGAAATTTTATCAAATGCTTGCTTGAAATCTGCTTTTATATCTCCGAAATCTTCTATACCAACCGACACTCGTATCATATCCTCGGGCACACCCATTTCTTCTTTCTCCTTATTGTTGAACTCGTGAAATATTGTAGAAGCCGGGTGTATCACCAGAGTCTTTGCATCACCGATATTCGCTAAATTTTTAGCCAGCGTTAATGAATCGATAATTTGAAATGCCCTTTCTTTAGTACCCATTCCAAAGGTTAAGAGTCCTCCGCCTTTACCCTTAAATAATTCCTGCATTCTGTCATAGAACGTCCTGCCAATAAGGCCAGGATAATTCACCCAAGTTGTTTTAGGCTGGTTTTGAAGGTACCGTGCCAGCTTGTAAGCATTCTCGCAGTGTTTGCTCATTCTTGCTGAAAGTGTCTCCAGCCCCTGCAGCATCAAAAAAGAATTCATCGGTGCAGGACAAC
>CAZNET010000167.1:0-5977 GCA_964571885.1 uncultured Pirellulales bacterium | reverse complement strand
TTTTTCTATGATTTTTGATGCATTTCGAGTATAAGTATACGTTTAAGCTCATTTAAGAAAGGAAGATAAAATGGATTATCTGAAGATATTGTCTCAAGCTCAGGAGACACAGGAAAACCCGATTGTGGCCGAACCTTTAAGTGAGGCTGAACAGGAAACAACAACGAAGGTGCCCGCTGATGCGAACTCTCGAACCGGCACTCAGAGGCAGGAGGGTGTGCCGATACAGATGTTTATTCTGGTCGCAATGATTATCTTTATTTTCTACATGATGTTCCGGGCTCCCAAAAAACAGCAACAAAAACAACAGCAGATGGTGAAATCATTAAATAAAAATGACAGAGTTAGAACGATCGGGGGGATTATTGGAACCGTTGTCGATGTCCGGGATGATGAAATCGTGCTGAAAGTCGACGAGTCCAATAACACCAAGATCAAAGTCTTGCCAAGTGCAATAGGTGCAAATTTATCGAGTGAGAAAAAATAATTACAAAGACGTTAATATAGGAAAATATCCATGGAAAAAAATCTGACAGGTAAAATTCTTTTCGTCATTGTTTTGGTACTGGTCGCAGTATGGACACTTTACCCGCCGCAGAAAACGCTCAAACAGGGTATCGATATCGCAGGCGGTACGAGCCTGATTTATGAAATTGACACTTTTGGTTTATCCGAACAGGAAAAGGATGATTTATCAACCAAGATGATCACTGTTCTTCGAAGGCGAATTGATCCGACAGATATTCAGAACCTTGTCTGGAGACCTTTGGGAAATACCCGTTTCGAGATTCAGGTACCGCTCGCTAACGAACAGTCTCGTGAGAAACGCACGGCATTTGAAAACAGTCTTTCATCGCTGCTCGATAAAAATATCAGTGTGGCCGCGATTGAGCGGTCGCTGGAGAAACCGCCTGTAGAACGCCAAAACGATTTTGAGCGATACGCAAGTGATTCTAATGAAAATCTTGAAATCCTCAACGATCTCGCTGAAATCCATGACGAACGTCAATCACTCGAAGAACAAAGAGACCGTCTTTCCAAAGAGTTGAGCACAGCGGAGAGCATGATGCCCATGGCCGGTCTTAATCCCGAACGCGTCAAGGCCAATGTCGTGAACTGGATGAAACTTGAGGGTGAAGAATTAGAAAGCGAGTTAAAGGATTTCCTGGGCGAGAATGAAAATCTTAATATGCTTACGCAGTACGTGGAAACGTTCAAAAAACGTGCTAACATTATCAATCAATTGACAGACGAAGAGTTTATCGCGGTATATGAACAGGCGCAAAACGCACTGGATAGTTTTTATCTTTCAGAAGATCAGGTCATGGCCGTGTTGGAAATGGATATTAATTCATCCGAGCGGCGTCAGGCCATCGAACAGCTTAAAACAGATTATCCCGACAGAAAAAAGGAAATTGAAGCGGTCGTTGAGGCTTATAATCAATACCTTCCTTACAAGGGAAGGCTCGATGACCCTAAAGATATCCAGAGAATGCTTAAGGGAGCAGGCATTCTGGAATTCAGGGTTTTGCCTACCACGGATCATCCGGATGTCGATGCCGACGCAATGATGGATTATGTCGAAAATCTTAAGGAAAAAGGTCCCCGATATGCCTCCGATCAGCAATACATCTGGATTGAAATTGAAAATATAGAAGAATTTGGTGTCGGTAACGCCGTCATCGGTGAATTTGCCAATAAATATTATGTCCTGTCCAGTAACCAAAAAGACGAAGGTATGCTTTATAATCCGGGTCAGAAAACATGGAAACTCGTTGACGCCCGCCCAACTCAGGACCAGCATGGCAGACGCGCGATCGGATTTACTTTGAACCAGGCTGGCGGAAATCTCTTCTGGGACCTGACATCGAATAATCTTGACCGGCCTTTGTGTATTATCCTGGACGACATGGCGATATCGGCGCCGACGATCACGGCCCGAATCAGCACCAACGGGATTATCACGGGGCAATTTACAAAAACCGAAGTTGACGATATGGTCAATAAATTAAATGCCGGTTCTCTGCCGGCGAGGCTGATAGAACAACCCATCTCGGTAAAAACCATCGGTCCGTCCATTGGTCGCGACAATGCACTTAAAGGCATTCAAGCCGGTTGGATAGGTCTTATCGCTGTGATTGGATGTATGCTGGTTTATTACACACTGGCAGGGGCAATTGCCGATACGGCGTTGCTTTTCAACATCCTGTTCGTTCTGGCGATCATGGCCATGGTCCGGGCCACTTTTACCCTGCCCGGTATCGCCGGTATCATTCTTACCATTGGCATGAGTGTTGATGCGAATGTGCTTATCTTTGAAAGGATACGTGAAGAACAGGAAAAAGGAGCATCGCTCAGAATTGCTATCAAAAACGGTTACCAGCGTGCATTTAGAACCATTCTCGATGCCAATATCACAACCTTTATCACGGCGGCTATCCTTTTCTGGGTCGCCTCGGAAGAAATAAAAGGATTCGCAATCGTCTTAATGCTGGGCATTCTTTCGAGTATGTTTACCGCGTTGTTCGTGACACGCATCTTTTTTGATTTTCTCACATCACGAGGTGTCATTAAAGATCATCTTTTCATGCTCCAGGTCTGTAAGAAACCGAAGGTTAACTGGATGGCGCTGCGGCCGGTGTTCCTGACTATTTCGCTGCTGCTCATCGGCGGCGGTTTATTTGTGTTCTTCACCCGCAACGATGAAATAAATAACAAATATGATATCGAGTTTACCGGAGGCACCTCGGTTAACATTAATCTTAAAAATGAAATGCCGATCGACCAGGTAAGAGAAAAAATTAAAAGTGTCGCGGAAAAAATGGACAATCCCGCCTTGGCTGTGGCAAATGTTTACAGTATCAATAAATCGCTGAAGGATTATGAAATTACAACAACCGAAACAAATAAGTCCACCATCAAGCTCGATATAACGAACTCTAAAAAGAAATCAGCCGAACAAATCCAAAAAGCAATTGGCGTTTCTTTGAATAATGTTATTGTAAAACAAAACAGTCAAGCCCCGAATCAGATCCTCATCACCACCAGCCAGACAAACACCAACATTGTTCGCAATGTTATTGCGTCGGCATTGCCCCAGGCGGAGATTGAAGAATTGACAACCGATGAAGTTGTCAGCAAAGCCATTTTTGAAGCGTTTGGAGATGAACTCGAAATACAGCGCAATCTTCAGCCCAGCATTATTTCCACTGAGCGTGTTACTCAGGGTCTTGTTGATTCTTATCCGGAATATGCGGACTTTATCGGCGGCGCAAAGATTGTCTGTGAGATCCAGAATCCCACCACGCCGACCCAGATCGAAAGGCGGTTTGATGATCTGCGATTCAAGCCGGATATGCAGGATATTACCTGGTATCGCTATAAGCTTGTCGGTGAAAATCTGGAAAGTCTTGATCCGAATATGCCGGTCAATACTTTTACCTATCTGGCTGCCTCGCCGACCAATAGTTTTGGCTATACGATGGATGAAGAAAACTGGGAAAATTATATCAACGAAGAAAAAGAAAAAATCACAGCGGCCACAACACTGGAAACCTCTCTTTCGCGTATAACCCAGATCGATCCTTCCATTGGTGCTGAATCAAAAACACGGGCTTTGATCGCTATTTTCCTTTCGCTTTTTGCCATTGTAACCTATATCTGGATTCGGTTCGGCTCTGTACGATACGGACTGGGTGCCATTACTGCGTTAATTCACGATGTCTGTATTACGCTTGGAGCGGTTACGGCCTGTACCTATATCGCTTCGACCCCGATTGGCGAAGCGTTATTGATCGGAGACTTCAAGATCAATCTTGCGATGATCGCGGCTTTTTTAACACTTATCGGTTATTCATTGAATGACACCATCGTTGTTTACGACCGTATTCGTGAAAACCGGAAAAAAGCTCAACTTAAGCCCGATACGATTACCGAAAGTATTAACCAGACACTGTCAAGAACGCTGTTGACCTCTTTTACGACCTTTGTTGTTGTGCTGATTATGTATATTTTCGGCGGTGAAGGTTTGCGGGGATTTACCTTTGCGATCGGCTTAGGTGTCATTGTAGGAACATACTCATCTATGGCTATTGCATCACCAATATTGTTAATCGGATCGAAAAACAAAAACAACAAATAATCCTTTGATTCAGTCTTCAATGCTTTAATGATGTTTTATCATTGGATGGATTTATGCCAAAGGATGTCAAAATCGGTATGATGATAGGGCTGGCGATTATCACGGCGGCAATTATCTGGCTTTCAACCCTCGAAGAGATCAGCACCAAGACCGCCATTCTGGAAACGGGGGAAAACCCATCTTCGGAAAAACCCGATATTGACAACACCATCCTTTCTAAACCTAATGAACTAAGAGAAAATGAGGAATGGACGGACAATAAATTGCGTGATCAAACAATGGGCCAATATTATACTGTCAAAAAAGGAGATACCCTTGGGGATATAGCGGGCAGATTTTACGGCTCCAAGAATCTCTGGCGACGGATTTATAATGCCAATAGCAATGTCCTGAAAAGCCCTGATGATATTAAGCCGGGCATGAAATTATTTATTCCATTGTAAGGCCGCATTCTGTTAAAGATATCTGGCGGCATCTTTATCCAAAAGCCAGGTTACCTTGTCCAATACCGGCCATAAGGTATGAATCGGGTAATTCACATCGTCGGGCTCACTGGTGAAAACTTCCTTCAGGATATCAGCTTTTTCGCCACCCGATATCAACACGACTAAATGTTTCGATGCGCAAAGAACAGGATGCGTTAACGTAATTCGATTGAGTTTCTCGTCAAGAACATAAACCACACAGGCAAGATCATTGGTATCAAACATGGCATAGGAATTGGGCATTAAAGACCCGGTGTGACCGTCCGGCCCCATACCCAAAACGATAAGATCGAATTCTGGAAATTGATTGGCGCCTAATTGAAAGGCATTACGCAGTTCCTGCTCATACAGCTTTGCCGATAAACTAAAGTCATCATGCTCCGTTGGGATGGGATGGACATTGCTGCCAGGAATATTGATTTTAGTTAAAAACGTATCCCTGGCCAATTTATAATTGCTGGCTGGAGAATCCTGAGGTACATACCTCTCGTCGACCCAGAAAATATGGATTTTATCCCACGCTAATTGACGTGACGGCGGAGATTCGCTTAGTAACTCAAAAAACCTTTTCGGAGTATTACCGCCGGAAATCGCAACATAAAAAAAACCACGTTTAGAAATGGCCTTATCGGCCTGATCGACAAAAATATCAACTGTTTTTGAGGCAAGGCTTTCTGAATCTTCGGTTATCTGAAGATTCGGCCGATATTTAGCTGTTATCTCCATTGTTCCTGCCCTCAAAAGTATAAATCCATTTATCTCTTATCTTAATATAATCTTCGTAAATAACAAGATAAATTTACTTTAAATCAGCTTTTTTTTGCACAAATAGCGTTTTATTTCATTAAAAAAACAAAATATATTTATTTTTTTGAATAAATTAACACTGAATTTTATAAATAATACGGTTAAAAATTTTTGAAGGTTCTATTTTTTAAAAAATAGTGCTCTTGCGTCTTCTAAAATCATATAAAGTGATGGGACAAGAAACAGCGTTATAATGGTGGCAAATAAAACCCCAAATGCCAGGCTGATGGCCATCGGGATGAGAAAACGAGCCTGAAGGCTTCTTTCAACCATCATTGGCATCAATCCGAAAAATGTAGTTAAGGTTGTCAGCATGATCGGTCGAAATCTCCTGGCGGCGGAATCTCGTACCACGTCGATCAGATTTTTACCTTCCTCGCGGCTCCGGTTAATGAGGTCAATAAGAATCAGGGAATCGTTAACCACAACGCCGGATAAGGCAACGATACCGAACATTGATAAGAAACTTAGATTAAATTGGTTATAGTTACCAAAAAAGATCAATCCCATGACCACGTGACCGATCACTGCTCCGATAATGCCG
>CAZNET010000166.1:0-5994 GCA_964571885.1 uncultured Pirellulales bacterium | reverse complement strand
CCAAGACGGTTCTGGCGATCAGTAACTGGATCGCGATGGATTTCGGGTGGGCGGTTTTGATCGGCGTTCCTTTCATTACTGTATTTATGACAAAAGTGATCCGCACGACGCGGGTCGGGCGACTGATCCTGGATACCATCACGCTGAAGATGCCGATCCTGGGTCAGCTCAGCGGTAAGGTCGCGGTGACACGATGGACACGAACGCTCGGCACGCTGATCAGTGCCGGTGTACCCATTCTGGACGCTCTTAACGTGACACGGGAAACGGCGGGTAACGAAGTCTATTCGAAAATGCTCGGCAATGTTCACAATTCGATCCGGCAGGGCGACACCTTTGCCGGCCCGCTGAAACAGTCCAAGACGGTCGATTTGATCGTATCGAACATGATCGCGGTCGGTGAAGAGACCGGAGATCTTGACAAAATGCTTTTGAAGATCGCGGACAATTACGACGAGCAGGTCGATGTATTGGTCGGCTCGCTGATGTCACTGCTTGAGCCGGTGATGGTGATCGTTCTCGGTCTTATCGTGATGGTAATTGTTCTGGCCATGTTCCTGCCTATGATCCAGTTGATCAGCGGTTTGACCGGCGGCGGGGTATAGGCAAAGATAAAAAAATGTTAACGTTATGTGTTAGGAGAAAAGAAGTGAATTGGTTAAGAAACAATCAGAAAAACAAAAAGGCGTTTACGATCGTCGAGCTTTTGACAGTGATGAGCGTTATCATTATCCTTATCGGCGTCATCGTGCCGTCGCTCAACCAGGTCCGTAAGTTCGCCAAGAAGGTCAATCAGAACGCTCAGTTCCACAGTATCAAAGTGGCAATTGAATTCTTCAACAGTGAATATGAAGATTATCCGCCATCTGATGCTGAACCTTCATGGGATGCCACCCAAAATGTTTGTACGGGCGCCCACCTTTTAGCAGAAGCTTTGGTTGGTCGTGATTATCAGGGATTCGATCCAATATCAACGTGGAATGCTGCGGAGGACGCACAATATAATCAAAAGGCTTACGCTCTAACAGGAATAGATACTGATATTGAATTAAGCCAGCAGAGACGTATGGGGCCGTATCTTGATGTCGAGGGTGTCGGTATCTTTGGTCTTGATGAATTATATGATGGAAGCACTGGTCGTTGTCATCCCGGCGATCCAAATTCACAATATGGTCCGGCTCCTGTTCTAACCGATGTTTATGAAACAAAAACCGTCACTGTAGGCGATAAGAACGTCCGTGTTGGCTCACCGATCCTTTACTACAAAGCGGATACAACAAAAAAAGAACTTAATCCGACTAATGCCACCGCCGCTACCAACAGCGGGCCAAGTCTAAGTATTTATGATATCAGAGACAACGACGCCATTGTCGATCTTGGTCCAATTCAAGGAGGTGGAAAACACTGGATTGAAATAGGATATACGAATCCACTTGGCGAACTCGGTGAAGAAACATTTTATGACCAGATCGAAAATCCACAAATTCCATGGGATGAGGCTGCACAAGAATATAAAGTCAGAAAACCTTATAACAAGGATACCTATATTCTGGTATCCGCGGGTTACGATGGAATCTTTGGTACGAAGGACGATATTTTCAATTTCGGCGATTAACAAAGGAACTTGAACAATGGACGGGATGATGAAAAGGCAACTATTAATAACGTTAACATTAATAATGCCGCTGATAACGGCGGTCAACGCACAGGAAGGTGTCAGTATTGTTATGAACGGCAGTTTTGAATATGACGGTCTTGTTTCCCAGGACATTACGGTCCAGCCGCCCAAATACTGGGAAGACGTCAACGTGCCGGATAATTTCACCGGGGCGGTAACCGCCGAATGGTCAACGCACCGGGAAAGATGCCTGAGATTTAAATCAGGATTCTTCACCAATTTCAATGCGGGTGACCGTGCGAGCGTTTCTCAACAGGTTTATCTTTACGATGTCAATCTCATTATGATCGATACGCAATTAACAACGAGTTTCGAACAGTGGGATTCAAATAATTTCAGTATGTTTGCCGCAATTGACGGTATTGAGGTCCTCAATACAGCCGATTATGGAATCAACCAGGACGGCGATTACTATTTCGAGATCAACAATATAGATATCAACGATTCAAATTTTCATACGCTAACTCTCGGCCTGAAAGCCATGAAGGACATTCAGTCGTCCCTTGATATCTATACGGCCAGAATCGATTTCGTCGCGTTTGACAGTCACTGTGACTGCGGCCGGTATGATTATCCGGCAGGGGACCATGATCTGGATTGCTACAATGACGCCGATATCGATAAGAACTTTTTCGTCGATATCCTCGACGTTAAGGAAATAACGGATACGTGGCTGTTAGGCCCGAATGATTTTAACTGGAATTATGCTGCCGATATCGCCGAGGACGGAATTATCAATATGGACGATTATGCCGTAGTCACCAAGTGGTGGGATCCGAACGATCCCAACGATCCAAACGACGGATATTACCATCCGGGGACAGAGCTTTACGCCGATTTTGACCTGACCGGTCAAATCGACATGCATGATCTGGGGTTTATGCTCGGTGACTGGCTCGACCAGGGCAATACTCTGCGAACGGATCTTTATGATGACGAGACTATCGACTTTAAGGATTACGCAGAATTAATCAATCAATGGAATAAAAAAAGCTGGCTTTATGATCTTAAATAGCCGCTCGGGTTTATTTTCAGCGACTGTCACGGGCGGCGTGGTCAAAAAGGAGATTGAAAGTGAATACGAAACATAAAGGTTTTACATTGATCGAGGTTTTTACGGTGGCGGCGACGATCGCGATCTTAATCTCGATCTTAATCCCGTCGATCACCATGGTCAAAAAAAAGGCCAAAGAAACACAGCAGCGGGCCCAGATCACCTCTTTGGAAATGGCCCTTGAGGCCTTTAAAGGTGATTATGGCGACTATCCGCCTTCGTTCTGGTATGATGATCGGAATTTATCAGGCACGCAGGCCTATCAATACTGCGGCGCTCAGAAACTGGCCGAGGCTTTGATGGGGCGTGATCTTCTGGGATTTCATCCGGATTCGCAATGGATCGCTCCGATTACACAGGCCAGTAATTCACCTTACTATCTTGATAATCTGAACGACAATCAAATTGAACAGAATATGAAACAGCGTGTTGGACCTTATCTCGAAGATAAAGCAGCTAATGCTTTTAGGCTCTTTGAAAATACATCTGAAAACTTACCTGGTCTTTATAATGAAAGCATTTCAAGTCCCCTTTATAAGGATACTTATGTTCTTTGCGACGTTTACAACAAACGCAGGATCACCCTGCAAAAGACCGATACGGTAGAAAATGTATGGGCCGGGACACCCATTTTATACTACAAGGCCAATACAACGAGCAGAACCATTGCGGATTCAGTCACGGATCTGGAGGACCGGATTTACAACGCATGGGATAATGCTCCTATGGTTCAGCTTGGTCCGTTAACACGAAGCGGTTCAACCAGCTCGGATATACACTGGCTGCTTGGTGACGGTACCGGAGATCCACCGGTGGTTGACGAACCATTTGATTATTTTTATTATGATTATCTTCTGGACGCGAAGAAGTCAACGCCTAACTGGCTTTGGCCTCACAATCCAGATACCTATATTCTTATCTCGGCAGGGGCGGACGGACTTTACGGCACAGATGACGATATTACCAACTTTAATTAATTAGGGTTCTTTTTTCCGAGGGGCAGTGAAAGGTTCGAACGATGAGTGTGCGAACATCAAAGGGTTTTACGTTAGTTGAGATGGCGATCGTGGTCGGCATCGTGGCGGTCCTCGTGACGATGGTGGTCGGTGTCGCCAAGCGGATCGACAACCGCGCCAAGGAACGTGTAACCCGAGAGACCCTTGCGCTGATCGACTTAGCGCTGGAACAGTACCGCCAGTTCGGCTACACGTACACCTTTGCTTTGACCGATACCAATCCGGAAATGGATTTTTACCGCAGTCTGAAATTTCCCGTCGATTTCAACAGCTACAATGAGGTTGATATCGAATCCGGGCTGGCTGACATATTTAATCTTAATGCCGGGGATGTGTCTATTTTACCGAACAATATACATACCTTTCCGGAGCATTCCGGTTGCGAAGTGATGTACTTTTTCCTCAGCCAGGTGCCCGAATGCCGAAAGATACTGGGCGAGATCGATGATTCTTTTTTAACCAGCGAAGTCAGTAATAATCAATCGTTATATCTTACCATTCAATATACTGTCAGCGACATCCAGGAATACCCGCTGATCCGGATCATCGATCCCTGGGGACAGACGCTGGGCTATGATTATTATAAGAATCAATATGAAATCGATAGTCCGCCAACGTCATGGCAATGGCGTGACGGACAGGAAAGCCGACGGGCGTTTCCGCTGGTGATCTCGGCGGGGGCGGACGGGCAGTTCGGCACCGATGACGATATTCAAAACAGAAAGAAATGAGTACAATGAAAAAACCAGGCAGACATCATGGTCTTACGCTGATGGAGATGACGGTGGTCGTTGTCACCGCCGCGGTTCTGCTTGCTTTAGCCCTTCCGGCTGTGAAATCACTTTTCAACGCTTTGGAAACGCGTTCGAGCACCAAGGCGATGATCAATGCGGCGATGGCCTCTGCGCGCGCTATCGCCGCGAGAGAACAGCGTTATGCGGGAATACGTTTTCAAACGGCGTATGACCCATGCGATCCATATAATCCGTTAAGCTCCGACCAGTACATGATTTTTGTGATCCACGAAGAACCGAAAAAATCCGGTAATATTCAGGCGGGTATGTTCCGCGCGGTCGAAGGCGTCGAGCCGATCAAGCTGCCGGAAAATATGCTGATCATCGATCTAAGACAAGGCTCCAACAACGACGCGATGATCAACAATGACAATATGATTTCACAATTATCAACCCAAGGCTGGCAAAAACACTGGAAATTGAGAGACACCACTGCCTTTTCGGTTATTTTTTCTCCGAACGGAAAACTGACAACAAGAAATGTATGGGTGAAAAATCGCGACGCCTGCACTCCCAATACAACTCCGCCGAGTTACGATGATGTGTTCAATACCTTAAATCAAATAACTCACAATACAGACCCGTACGGAATGTTTATTCAGGATGAAAAGACCGCCAGTTTTATTACTCCCGGTCTGGAGCCTGAGAACAGCAGGAATTCTTTTTTGATCGTCGAAAAAGATAAATTCAAAGAAGCTTATCAAAAAGACAATGTTTATAGTGAATATTTATTCGACCTGCTGGATTCGGTCGTATATATTTGTCCCCATACGGGGGAAATGCTATAGAAGGTTCATATGAGAAGAAGACGAGCACAAAACGGATTTTCGCTGACCGAGGTGCTGATCGCCTTGGGTACACTGGCAATCGGAATGATCTTCATTGCGGGCATCTTTCCGGTCAGTGTCTATTTTACGACGGTCTCGACTGAACGAACGATCGCCGCGGTGGTAGCCGACGAGGCCTTCGCGAAACTGCAGCTCTATGCCAAGGGCGACCCGACACTTACGAGCGATGATGTCCAATTCAATTTTCTTAATTTTTCCAGCATGTATCCCGAGAAAACGAGCGATTACAATGACGTGTTTCCCGCGATGCAGATGCTGAACGCGAAAGAGAAACAATATGAATTCAGTTATCCCTCGGTTACCGACACTGACCTGGAGAACCGACAGTATTCGTGGTATGCATTGCTTCGGAAATTACACATGGGGACCAACAACCAGCCGATCCAGGTAACCGTATTTGTCTGTCGAAAGACCGGCAAGAATATGACTTTTTATGACGCCGGCACCAACGGTCAGATCGACTGGTTAAGTCCGGATTACACCGACAGGCCTCGGCCGGTAAAAGTGCTGATCCGGCGTCCCGGCGGATACCGTGACAATATCATCGAAATAAGAAACGGCACGGATGCCGAACTTGTCGGCGACAGTGTTTATCTCGTCGATG
>CAZNET010000165.1:0-6005 GCA_964571885.1 uncultured Pirellulales bacterium | reverse complement strand
TCAAAGAGGCGACCGGAAAATTGGATATGGCCAGCAGTATCGCCAATCTTTGTGACATTGTGATCATCTCCGGTGACGATTCACTGACACTGCCGATCTGTTCGGTAGGGGGCCAGGGCGTTATCAGTGTCGTGGCGAATATTATTCCCTCCGACGTGAAAGCCATGATGGATCTGATCCTTGAGGGGGATTTCGTTTCAGCGAGGAAATGGCACTATAAGCTTTTTGCTTTGAGCAAAAATCTGTTGAGTATGGCAACCAATCCGATACCGATCAAAACAGCGATGTCACTTTTAAACCGCTGTTCGGAGGAACTGCGTTTGCCGATGACATCGTTGGATGACAGCCACAAATTAAAATTGACGAAAATTCTGCGGGATTACGGATTAATGAATTAGGCCCTGTGCCTCGAACCGATTATGTCCGGAATGTTTTTTCATAGAGGTTGAGCATTGCCGTTTTCATCTGGTCGATGGCATTATTTTTTCGAAGGTGTTCCAAAGCGTTTGCCGCGAGTCTGCGTGAGGTATCCGGGCCGTCGAGAAGCCGCTGAAGTGTTTGACGGATACTTAATTCATCTTCGATGTCAAACAATACGGCCGTATGATCTTTGACAATCAAATCTTCAACACCCTGGTGACATGCAGCTATTGTTTTGCCCATACTCATCGCTTCGAGAAGCAATGTGTCGTAAAAAGGCAATGTATTGAGCTGAACGAAAATGTCGGCGGCGGACAAGACCAGCATCCGGTTATTGTCCGCATTGGTAATAACGACATGTTTGTTAATGCCCAATTGTCGAATATATTTTCTTAAGCGGTTTTCTCTGGAGTTTTTTATGATCAGCGTGAGCATTAATTCATAACCTTCGATCATCAGATTTTTAACGGCTGATATAAAGTTTTCGAGTTCCTCGTCGGAGATATTTCCGACAACGGTCACGATATTGGCACTGTGTGAGATATCGGAAAAACTGCTGGTCTGCTCTGCCGGATGGGTCGCGATTCCCACAAGTTCAGTCAGTTTTTCAAATTTAGGCTGGATTCGGGCGAGATTATCATAAATTGTTTTGGTCGGTGTCACGATTGCGGTCAGGTGTTTCGGCGCTAAACGCATGGTCATCGGCAAAAGACTGAAACTGTTCTCGACACTGTTGATATTCAATATCAGCGGTACCTCCAGTTGGTTCGAAAGTTTTCTGCTTAAAAAGAATTGCTTTTTGCACAGACAATGAATCAACAGGGGTTTGAAGTTGCTGAGTTTGTCCATTAAGATATTGAAGTTTTGTCTTTTTGTCAGGGGGATATCATAAAACGGATATTTGACGATCTCGACAGTATCCGGAATTGACAGGTCGTTATCGGGCAATGTCGGTGTAATGACGGCCGCGTGAATAGATTTTTCATCCAGGGCGGCCGTCAGGTATTCGAGATAATGACGGTAATACCTTAGTGTCTCATTCGAGATAACGAGAGCCGCTTTTTTGGGCCGGGCCTTATCCGCCGATATTTTTATCTGTTTTGTTTGTTCTTCCATGGTTTTCATTTCCGTAATCTCCTACGAGCATAATGATTTTTGTATAAAATTACAACCCGATTTGTTCACCGCTCTTTTATTATTTCGACTGTCAGTATGACAGTAACCCTGAATTGTATCTCAATTTGGCAGATGTGCAAATCCGGTCTATAGTTGTCGTAACTTATTGTCTTAAAATATCTTATGCCTCTTAGGCGTGGTCGTTAAATCCCTGGCATAGTTTTTGCATCATCAAAGGTGTTATGGTAGCGAACCGTTTAAATAATGAGATTTTTAATATTGTGACCAGCAGGGCGGACTGGGCATGGCCTTTGGCAATGAAGCAGCTCTTTACACCTCGGGGTGTAAATCTGATGATCGCTGAGGATGTTAATGGTTTTATTGATATTATCCAGTCACGCCGGGTTCATGCCGCGATCGTTGACGGGGCCGCCGAGGAATTTAACGGCATAACCGTTGTAAAATTGATGCGGCAGGATTATCCGCGTGTCCCCTGTTTGATGCTGTCCCATCATCCCGGTCAGGAGTTTCTTGATAAAGCATTGCAGCTCAATGTGTTCAGTGTAATCGACAAACCAGTTGATATGCGTATTCTTCGCAAGCAGTTAAACCGTATCTTTACAAAAATGTATGACAGTTATATTTTCAGTTGATAAAAATTGTATTTGGAAAGGAGTTAAAACGCTATGAAGATTAAGCCATTAGCAGACAAAGTACTTGTTGAACGTCTTGAGGCCGAGACTAAAACAGCAGGCGGTATCGTGTTACCGGATACAGCCAAGGAAAAACCGCAGCGCGGCAAGATCGTCGCGGTCGGTGACGGCAAGGCTTTGGATGACGGTTCGGTGCAGGCACTGCAGATCAAGAAGGGCGATGAGGTGCTTTTTACCAGTTACGCCGGAACCGAAGTGAAGATCGCCGGTAAGGAATATCTGATCATGAGTGAATCGGATATTATGGCGATCATTGAAAGCTAACATTTGTTAATTCAGATAATAGGAGATGTTGTATTATGGCAGCAAAAAAAATAGCATTCGGGACAGACGCACGGGCATCGATCCGGGCCGGTGTTGAGAAACTGGCCAAAGCGGTCAAGATCACGTTAGGTCCCTGCGGCAGAAATGTTGTTCTTGAAAAATCATTCGGCTCGCCGACCGTTACCAAGGACGGTGTGACCGTGGCCAAGGAAATCGAGCTTGAAGATTCCTATGAGAACATGGGGGCGCAGATGGTCAAGGAAGTGGCCTCGAAGACCTCCGACGTAGCCGGTGACGGCACGACCACGGCAACGATCATGGCCGAAAGCATCTTTGTCGAGGGGTTGAAAAATATTACCGCCGGGGCAAATGCCATGCAGGTCAAACGCGGTATCGACAGAGCGGTCGATGCGATCGTGGAGAAACTTCACAAGCTGAGCATCGGAGTCGATTCGACAAAGCAGATCGAGCAGGTCGCGACCTGTTCGGCTAACCAGGATACAGAGATCGGCAAACGCCTGGCCGAGGCAATGGACAAGGTCGGCAAAGACGGCGTGGTCACGGTTGAAGAGGGCCAGTCGCTGGAAACAACCGTGGAACTGGTTGAGGGAATGCAATTCGATAAAGGTTACTTAAGTCCGCACTTTATCAACAATGTTGACAATATGTCGGTTGTGCTGGATAAGCCTTATATTCTCGTTCATGAAAAGAAAGTCAGCTCGGTTAAATCCATGGTGCCGCTATTGGAGAAAGTCGCCAAGCAGGGCAGCCCGCTTTTGATTATCGCTGAGGATGTGGAAGGCGAGGCACTGGCAACCTTGGTCGTCAATAAGTTACGTGGTGTGCTGCAGGTTGCGGCGGTCAAGGCTCCGGGGTTCGGCGACAGGCGAAAAGCGATGCTCAGTGATATCGCGATTTTGACCGGCGCCGAGCCGATCTTTGAGGATCTCGGTTTGAATCTTGAGAATATCGATATCAAGCAGCTCGGCCGTGCCAGGCGTGTCACTATTGACAAAGATACCACGACGATCATCGAAGGCGGCGGTAATACCGCTGACATCAAGGGACGTATCGAACAGATCAAACAGGAGATCGACCGATCGACCAGCGATTACGATATTGAAAAGCTTCAGGAACGACTGGCCAAGCTATCCGGCGGTGTTGCGCAGATCAATGTCGGTGCGGCGACCGAGGCGGAAATGAAAGAAAAAAAGGCCCGTGTCGAGGACGCATTGCATGCTTGTCGGGCGGCGGTTGAAGAAGGCATCCTGCCGGGCGGCGGTGTCGCGACACTTCGTTGTCTGGATGCACTGGATAAAGTTAAAGCCAAAGGCGACGAGAAGATCGGTGTCGAGATCGTTCGACGTGCTGTGCTGGCTCCGATCAAGCAGATCGCGGCCAATGCCGGGCTGGACGGTTCGATCGTCGCTCAGAAGGTCATGGAAAACGACGATGTGAATTTTGGCTATGACGCACTGCAGAAGAAATACGGCAACATGATCGATTTCGGCGTGATCGTTCCGACCAAGGTCGAAAGGACCGCTCTTCAGAACGGCGCTTCGATCGCTTCATTGCTGCTAACGACCGATGCGATCGTTTCGGAGATCCCCGAAAAGAAGGAAACGCCGGCGATGCCTCCGGGCGGCGGCGGAATGGGCGGAATGTACTAAAGTAAAAAGATCAGGCGGGCTCGGAAACGGGCCCGTCTTTTTTTCGAAAGGACTACTGATGTTTTTTCGCTACTATACCAATGCGGTATCGCAGGCTTCAAAGGGGCTGGCGAAAGGTATCTTTATAATCGGCTTGCTGCTGATCGGTTTCGGTGCGCTGATCATTGCTATGCCGGAATTGTTCGCCTTGCTGGCCGCTTCGGTTTTTTTCTTCTTCGGCATCGGCTGCGCGATAACAGCGATTAAAATCTTCCTGACCCAGCGAAAGATCGACAAAGCCAATAAGCCTGACACGCCTTATAGAGACAATGTTCGAATCCACATCGAAGACCAAGATTTTTGAAATAAAAGTTTTTTTGACACGAAAAATAATATTACATATTTTCAACCTGCACGATTTCTTTATTTACATAATTACGATTTTGTAGTATTTTCTGAATAAATACAAAATTGTTGATTTTGTGATTGTTTTCTGCCGAAAAGGATGTTATGAGGGCAAAGGTTGAAAAAGAGGTACAGTTATTAAGCGCAATATCGACGGCGTTTGCCGAGTCGCTGGATCTGGAACTGACGCTCAAGTCGATCGTCAAACTGCTGGATCTGCACCTGGGGCTTGAAAGGGGAATGATCACGCTGCTTGACCCCGAGACCGAGACGATCAAGACCGAGATCGCGCACGGCATCAGCAGCGAATCGAAAGAACTGGCCACCTACCGTGTCGGCGAAGGGATCACCGGCAAAGTAGTCGAAACGGGAGAGGAAATTGTCGTGCCGGATATATCAAAGGATCCGAGCTTTCTTCAAAAGACCGGGCCGCGGAAGAAAGTCAAGGGGCAGAAAATAGCGTTTTTCTGTGTGCCGATCAAACTGGAAAACGCGACCATCGGAACGCTGTGTGTCGATAAGAAAGTCAAACCGAGGGAGGATTTTGAAGGCGATGTGACCTTGCTGAATGTGATCGCGACGATGATCGCACAGTCGGTCAAGCTGAATCGACTGGTCGAGAGCGACCGAAAGAAACTGACCGATGAGAATATTCGTCTTCGCCAGCAGTTAAAAAGTCACTTCCGTGTTGAAAATATGATCGGTAAAAGCAATGCAATGAAAAGCGTCTATCAACTTATCGAGCAGGTTTCCGACAGTAACGCGACGGTGCTGATCCGCGGCGAAAGCGGCACGGGCAAGGAACTGGTCGCGCATGCGATTCATTATAACAGTCCCCGCTCAAGTAAGCCTTTTGTAAAAGTGAACTGTACGGCGCTTCCGGATACACTTTTGGAAAGTGAACTTTTCGGTCATGAAAAGGGTGCCTTTACCGGCGCGACCGAACGCAAGATCGGACGGTTCGAGCGGGCGCATGGCGGGACGATCTTTCTCGATGAGATCGGCGACTTTTCGCTGAATCTTCAGGTCAAGCTTTTGCGCGTTATCCAGTTCAAGGAATTCGAGCGGCTGGGAAGTTATGAGACAATCAAGACCAATGTCCGGATCATTGTCGCAACGCATAAGAATCTTGAAGAACAGATCAAAGAAGGATTGTTCAGAGAAGATCTGTATTACCGCATCAATGTTTTCCCTATTTATATGCCGCCGCTGCGGGAGCGCAAGGATGATATCATGCTGCTGGCGGATCATTTTCTTGAAATATTTGCTAAAGAAAACGCCAAGCGTATCAATCGTATCTCGACGCCGGCTATCGATATGCTGACCAGTTATCACTGGCCGGGCAATGTGCGGGAGCTGGAAAATTGTATCGAACGGGCGGTGCTGGTTTGTCAGGGTGACGTGATCCGCTCGGAGCATCTGCCGCCTTCTCTTCAGA
>CAZNET010000164.1:0-6016 GCA_964571885.1 uncultured Pirellulales bacterium | reverse complement strand
ATTTTTCAAAGGGGATAATTATGAACAAAAAATTGATTATATCAATCTTTTTATCCTGTTTTATGTTTTTTTTCGTTTGCGGATGTGCGGTAAATCCCATAACCGGTGAACAACAATTTATGCTTGTTCCCGAAGGCCAGGACGCCGAAATCGGCAGCCAGTATGCCCCCCAGATTGAAAAAGAAATGGGCGGCAGGATCGACGATCCCGTGTTGCAGAATTATGTCAATGAAGTCGGTCAGAAAATTATCGATGTCAGTCATTTCAGAGATTACGATTATACGTTTGTCGCACTCGATCATAACAGTGTCAATGCTTTTGCTCTGCCGGGCGGCTACATTTTTATCACAAGAGGAATGCTTGAACAGCTTAATTCAGAAGCCCAGTTGGCGGCGATCCTGGCCCATGAAACCGTGCATGTTGTTGCCCGTCACAGCTCAGCACGGTTGAGCCAGCAGATAGGGATCGATTTGCTGTTAGCGGTCGCTTTGGATGAGGGAACTTCTCAGGGAACGCGAACGGTTATTAATTATACCAGACAAATTATCGGCTTAAAATATAACCGAAGTCAGGAGCGCCAAGCCGATGAAGCGGGGATGGATTATCTGGTCAAGGCCGGTTATCATCCAAAGGGCATGGTGGAAACGATGCAGATCCTGCAGCGTCAAAGCAATTCACGGACGATCGAATTTCTGTCCTCACATCCCTCGCCGGAAAACAGGGAAGAGTATCTGTTATGGAAAATAGAGGATGAATATCCCCGAGTACAGGGAAAAATCGGCGGGGAAGAATATAAAAAATCTGTTTTGGATCGTTTGAAGTGAAAGGTCGGTGAAAATGAAACAAACAACCCGACTCAAATGAGTCGGGTTGTTTGATTTCGGGTTGTTATTTATTACGTTTAGCCTTTCGTGCTTCTTCCTTTGAGCTGTAGCCGCACTCGGGACATCGATCCGGATAATCGGACGAACGGTCCTTATAAAAATCAACGTGACCGCAATTTTCGCATTTGAATGCTTTGTAAGCTGCTTCCTTGCCGCATTCTTTACATTCCATACCGGGAAGATACATACCGTCCTGATTTTCACGTTTCCATTTGATATATTCCCCTTCGTCCATTGTGTAAGTCGCTCCGCAGGATTTACATTTCACCCAGATTTCCCGTCCGGAATAGTGTTCAATGACCTTGTCCGTGGTATCTTTTGTGCCTCGCATAAAAATAGCGCCTGCTCCAACGACACAGATTACAACAATAATAACCATGATTAATTTCTTTTTGCTGTCATCCATAGTTATGGCCTCCAAAAAAATCAGTTAGAAGTCTTTGTTTTTATTACTACATAGCTCATAAGCGTTAATTTGTCAAATCCTTATTTCATCATTTATTTCGATTAATTTTTCAGGTTAGTATTTTCATTTGCAGAATTCTTGCAGGTTCTTCCGGCATTGCTGTCCGCGAAGACAAATAAGCCGATTCTATCAGGGCCATATTTTTGAGATTTTCCTCGGCGCTGCTGATAAGCTTAGTTTGTTTCGGCATCAGTATATGTTCTGCATAGTTCTGTAAAGCTGATTTTATCGGGTCAAGGTTGTTTTCTTCTCTTTTGACTTCTGTTAACAGGTCGCCACGTTCGTCAAATACGCGAAAATGACTGTTGTTTACTGTTACGGTTTCATTATCCGTGTAAATCTGCATGAGATACAAATCCGGTTGCCGCGTTTTTCGAGCAATCAGGCTGGCAAACAGTAAATCATTGAATTTCAGGCATAGAACGGCGGTATCTTCAGTAAAATAATGTCTTTTTTGACGATTCCCGGTTTTTATAGTATTTAATGCATAAACCTGCTGAGGAACACCGAAATTGATAATCAACTGATCGATAATATCGTAGCATTGATTAAGAATAATGCCGCCGCCCGCAAGTTTCGGGTCATTTTGCCAGTTTTCAAATGCGTCTTCGTTGAAATTACAATGGATTGAAATAAGCGATATGCTTTCTTTAGGATGCTGCAGGATATATTCATTTACGGTTTGGAAGATTCTAATAAATCTGCCTGGATTGAAAATAGAAAAAACGACATTTTCATTTTTTGCCAATCTGACAAATTCAGACGCTTGCTCAAAATCCCCGGCTGGGGGGGCTGTTTTAAATACATGAAATTTCTTTTTTATCGCCAGCTTGAGATGCTCTGCGCAGGTATATAGCGGAGCACTGGCCAAAACACAATCGAATTCGTTTTGGATAATCAATTGTCTATAATCGTCATAGGCTTTACACTGGTATTTCATGGAAATTTCTTCTGCGGTTTTCTGGTTTTTATCCCCTACCGCCAGGATATTAAAATACCCCGTTTGGCAGGCGGCTTTAAGCAGTTGAATACCTTGTGCATTAAGCCCGAGAACTGCTGTTTTTAGTCTTTTGATAGGCATAATCGCTTTTAATTTCAGTTTCCTATAATTAGGATGCGCCAAAAGCCCATTCTGTTCGTGAATTCAATGAATTATCTTATTTTTCATTATTTGGGATAATGAAATGATCCGGCACGGGAAATTGAGAACATAGAAGTAATACTTCTTTTGCGACTTTGTCAATCACGGCTTCGTTGTCGATATTTTCAACAACCGTGTTAATAAACTCAGCGACCTTTTGTGCCTCGGGTTCTTTCATACCGCGGGTAGTCATGGCCGGTGTTCCGATTCGCAGCCCGCTCGGATTGAACGGCGGGGCGGGATCGTCCGGAACGGTGTTGCAGTTTGAAACAATGCGTGCCCGGTCCAGCGCTTTGGATAATTTTTTTCCGGGGATATTTTTGTTTCTTAGATCGATCAGAATCAAGTGGTTATCGGTACCGCCTGATACAAGGTCAAATCCAAATTCGAGCAGCTTTTCAGCCAGGGCTTTGGCGTTTTTAACGATTTGTTGTGCATATGCGACGAATTCCGGTGTGTCCGCTTCTGCCAAAGCTACGGCGATGGATGTAATGGTATGCATATGCGGTCCGCCCTGAAGTCCGGGAAATACGGATTTGTCAACTTGTTTGGCGTGCTCTTCTTTACACAAGAGCATTCCGCCTCGCGGGCCCCGAAGGGTTTTATGCGTGGTCGTCGAGACAATGTCGGCATGCGGAACCGGACTTGGATGCACACCGCCGACCACCAAACCTGAAATATGGGCAATGTCGCTGATATGATATGCACCGACATTTTTGGCGATCTGCCCAAAAGCTTGGAAGTCAATTTCTCTTGGATAAGCCGTCGCGCCTGAAATGATAATTTTGGGTTTGTGTTTTTTGGCCAGTTCTTCAATTTGATTATAGTCGAACCTGCCGGTTTCGGGTTTGACCTTATATTGAATGGACGTAAATATTTTGCCTGTAACACTAACTTTCCAGCCGTGAGTCAGATGACCGCCGTGAGGAAGCGACAGTCCCATAATTGTATCTCCTTCGTCCGCCAAAGCCATATACGCGCCTAAATTGGCAACGGACCCGGAATAAGGCTGAACGTTAGCGTGATCGGCTTGGAATAGCTTCTTGGCTCTGTTCTGTGCCAGGGTTTCGATCAGGTCGGTGACCTGCTGGCCTTCATAATAGCGTTTGCCCGGATAACCCTCTGCGTATTTGTTTGTCAAACAGCTTCCCGTTGCCAGCAGTACCGCTCGCGAGACATAATTTTCAGACGGGATCAATCGGATGGATCCGCTTTGGCGGGCTTCTTCCTGCCTGATCAGCTCGTATATTTCCGGGTCATATTGTTCTAATGCTGATATCATATTTTTTACTCCGTCATACGGTTTAATAAAAATTAACTTATATCAAAGCACCCTGAATCTTACAAGGATTTATTTATTGACAAAATTAAATCATAAGCTACTATGGGCCATACGGTAATGGCAGGGAAAGATAAGGTATATGCAGAAAGATAAAACAAATGATCAGATAAACCAGGCCGAGCAATTTTTTGCAAAAGCCGGCGAGATTGCCAAAACTCGCAATTATGATTATGCGATTGAGCTGTATATAGAAGGCTTGCGCCGGTATCCGGACGCTCTTGAAAAGGGACACATACCGCTGCATGAGCTGGGTTTGTCAAGGCGGTCAAACGGCGGCAAAAAACCTTCGATGATGGAGAAAGTCAAACTTGCCCGCGTCAAAGATCCGTCCGAACAGTTCATCGTTGCCACTTATCTTTTTGCAAAGGATCCCGAGCATCTGCCTTATGCTGAGGTGATGCTCAAGGCCGGGGTCAGGGCCGGTCATAAACGAACGGCCAAATGGATCGCCGACTTTATTTTCGATGCCAACAATGCAGCAGCCAAACCTTCTTTTAATACGTATATGCTGCTCAAGGACGCTTACGAGTCGATAGGACAAATGAAAAAGGCGGTCGCCGCCTGTCATCGTGCTTTGGAGATGAAACCCGAGGACGACGATTTGATGCGGGAATTCCAGAGAATCAGTGCCGAGTTAACGGTTTCTCTCGGCAAATATGACGAGGAAGGCGACTTTACCAAATCGATTAAAAACCGTAAACAGCAGGATGAGCTGCATGCAAGAGACGGCGTTGTAAAAAGTGACGATTATCAGCAAAGTGTTATCAATCAGGCCCGAAGAGAATTTCAGAACGATCCTGATATGGGCAAGAACATCTTCAATCTTGCATCGGCTTTATCTTCCACGGAACGGGACAAAGAAGAATCAGAGGCGATTGAAATACTTGAAAACGCTTATAACAGACAGAATGACTTTAGTTATAAACAGAAAGCCGGCGAAATTAAACTTCGGCAGTTACGCCGGCATATCCGAAATCTTGGCGCGCAGTTGAAAAAAGACCCGCAAAATGAAGAGAATAAAAAAAGACTTGAGCGGATAACAAAACAATTAAACGAAGCCGAACTGGGACATTTCAGGCTTTGTGCAGAAAATTACCCAACCGATGCGAAGCTGAAGTTTGAATATGCCAGCCGTCTTGTGGATTCCGGCCGGGTGGACGAAGCGATACCTTTGTTTCAGGAGGCTCAGAGGGATCCCAGGCTCAAAATCAGGGCCATGGGGAAAATAGGATTGTGCTTTTTCGCTAAAAAATGGGCTTCTGATGCGATCGATATTTTTGAACAGGCCATTGAAGCCTATGAAATCAAAGACGATTCACTGGCCAAGGAATTAAGATATAATTTAGCCAGAGCCTATGAAATGACGGATAAAGCCGATCAGGCCTTGGAGATTTATCGAAAAATAGCGCAGATCGATTTCGCCTACAAAGACGTTAAAGATCGCATCGAAAAGCTGCGTCAGTCGCTGGGAATTTGATTTTTAGAGGAATTTTCATAAATTTTATCAAATTCATTGATTTTTCTCAAAAATGATGTACCATACAGGGTTCGTGTTTATTACGAATGGGAATTCGGCAACAATACCGAATTCGATGTTTGAGTAAAATTTTTTAACAGTGGTAAGAAGTTTGTTATTTAGGAGATAACAGTGGCACATTCATTGTCAGCTAAGAAACGAGTTCGGCAAAATGAAAAACGCAGAACCATCAACCGGGCCCGCAAGAGCCAGGTCAAAACACAGATCAAGCATTTTGAAGAGGCGGTTAAAGCCAATGATATAGACGCCGCGACCGAGCGGTATCGACTGGTGACAAAGAAGCTCGATAAAGTGGCATCGACCAGCACAATGCATAAAGCGACCGCTTCGAGGAAGAAATCCCGTCTTGCCAAAAAGCTGAATTCGCTAAAGGCAAAACAGGGTTGATTGGGTCTCATTTTTAAGCTGGTATTTTGGCGTATCAAATGCATTCAAGAACAAGGATGGAACATGCTGTCAGGAACATTAAAATTATCCGTTTTTATAATGGGTTTACCGATATTATTTTTCATTGGCTGTCAAAGCGGCCCTTGTGAAAAAGCAGAAAATAACACGGTGGAAAATTTTGCCGATTTTCATGAAATTTCAATAGCGAGTATCAAGCCCCAGGGGTGGTTAAAAACCTATCTTCAAAATCAGCGTGACG
>CAZNET010000163.1:0-6032 GCA_964571885.1 uncultured Pirellulales bacterium | reverse complement strand
GGCTGCGCCGTCACCGAAAATACAGTTACTGATGATACAGCCGGGATCGGGACTGTTGAACAGGGTCGCCGAGCAGACTTCTACCGCGATACTTAATACCGACATTTGGTAATGGTCAGCCAATGATGCGGCAAAATTGAGATTGGGTATGGCCGCCCCGCAACCCATACCCATCAAATCGAATGCTTTCGTCGAGCCGAACAATTTCATATCCTCGATCAGATACGAGCTAAGTCCCGGACATAGATAACCGGTACAGGTATTAATCACAATCGCCCCAATATCCGCAGGCTGAAGTTTGATCTTCTTCAATGCCTGTGATGCCGCTTTTAGATTCAGTTTTCTCGCCTGGAGGGCGAACTGCTCAATAAGCTTATCCTGATCGGCAGGTCCTGCAAATCTGTCATGATCGACGGCGATGTAGCGGCCTTCAATGGGACCGTCAAGCAGTACCTTTCGGTAAAGCTCATCGGCGTCGGGACTTAGTTTCCAGTTTTTTTTGAAGTAATGGTAGGCCTCGGGGCCCTTGACGTAACGTTTGGGGTTGGCGGTCGCGAGCGAGCGGATAACGGCATTCAAATTAACGGTCTCCTTCAAATTCCAATAAAGCGGTTATGCGTCCCCATGGACGTGTGGTTATGGTAACCAAACATTCCGGCAGTGTCAACAGTTCTGCTAAATCATCTTTACGAAAGCCCTTTCGAATCGATACCAGCGCATCATGCCTGACATCTTTAGGCAGAAACGGCGTGACTAACAGGCAACTGAAATACGTGAATGCGGTTCGGTGTAAGTCATTGATAAAAATTCCATAGGTAACATATTTTTTTAGATGTCGAATCAGCCTTACGAACTGAACGGCGTCCAGGTGATGCAAAAACATAGAGGTAACAGCGTAATCGTAATGGAGATCCGGTTCATAGTCAAAAATACTCTCGGCCACAACTTTGATTGACTGATCGGATACTTCGGCCTGGAATTGCTGTACCACGAGCTGTTTTTCAACACAGGTAAAACAGACATTGATGTTTTTGCGATTTGCCCACTTGATGACGCTCAAAGGGATGTCACACGAGCCGGAGCCTATATCCAGGATTTTCAGAGTTTTTTCTTCGGACACCTGTGTGCGGGCGTACCGGATGAAGTCTTTGACCGCGGCGGTCCCGCCGAAATAGCGATTGACCCAGCGCATAAACTGATGGCTTTTCCGGATCGTCTCAGGGCTGCAATCGGGTTGGTCGATGATTTCCTGTTTGTGGATTCTGCTGTTAAACATCCCAGAATTTTCCCGTAGTTATCTGTTCGTCAAAGTCTTCATAATACCGTAAAACATCACGACGAAACTGTTTATCGACAAAGACCGCCCGCTCGGCAATCCGTTCACAATAACGGCATGTTTTACAATCGATCGAGGAACAGTCGATCGCCTTAAAGTGTTCAAGAAAATCGTTCGGGAATTGAGACGGATCGATCGTGATTTTTGTTTCGTCCATCGGACTCAAAATCCCCTGTGTTTGTGCCAGCCGATAGACGTGTTTTAGTTTCGAAGGCCTTATCTGCATGGGTTTGAAAAAATTGCGGATCAGCCAAAATTTTCCTTTGTTTGTCTTTTCGGCAAAGCCGTAAGGTAAAATAAGATCGGCGAAATTCGGCGGCGATCTGCGGTCACGGTAGGCTCGGACGCGTTTGAGTAACGGTGAAGACGGAATATTTCTTTCGAGCAGTTTAAAGTTGCCATACCCTATTTTCTCATACTGGTGCAGATCTTCGGGGCGGATCCATTGGGATTTTATAAATAGTGACGGCTCTTTGAGCCGTTCGTAACAGCACGTCAGAAAGCAATAATCGATGAAAAGTTTTCCGTCGCCCGTGGAACTGTGTGAAAGACCGTTTTGGTGATAAACCTGCATCGGACAGTTCGGCAGACAAGGATGATTGACGATCAACTGAAGCTGACACGTGACAGTACGGCGGATTTTTTCAAGTTTATCAAAGTTGCGATTGATCGAAAAGCTTTCGAGTGTGATCATATCCGCACCAAGATCCTGCCAGTATTTCGCCCTTAGCGGCGTATCAATTTGCGCGAAAATGCCGACCTTGAACTTAAATTCCGGAAAGCTATTTTTGATGATCTTGAAAATCAGGGGTGTCGAAATCGTCAGCGAGGCTACTTCAATATTCTGAAGCTGTTCGACAAACCGAAAAAGCTTTTTTTGCCAACGCCTGTCCCATTCGTGATTTGAAAGGCAAGCACTGTTGAGTAAATAGGTAAATGTAATGCCGTATTTTTTCAACTCGGCAGTATAGTCCCTGAGCTTTCCGAACGTAACTGGAACTGAACAATAACTTGACCGCCCGCCTCCCGCCAAATCGTGAGGCAGCTTGCCGTAAATATCGGCAACTTCCAGATCGGCCAATTGAGGCACAATCTGAAGATCGTAATTTGCTGCGACAGATAACTTCATATATTAAGTTTGTATATTAACATCATCAGCAGATTTTAAAAATCATAAATAAGGAGAATACTTAATGACAATCCGAAAATTCCTTATTCAAACATTTCCGTTATTTTGATTATAAAATATATCAGGGTAACTATTTAAGCGCAAAATAATAAAGCGTTTACTATAGGAATAAATATGCAAAAAGAAAATCAGCAAGACAAGAAAAAACTAACCAAAGAGAGTGGACGAAAACGCGTTTTGATTGAATATGTCGGGCCGCAGGTCAACGCAGGACTATTCCCGATCAAGCGGATTGTCGGCGAAACTGTCGATGTCAATGCCGTTATATTCTCGGACGGTCACGACAGGATACGTGCGGAGCTGTTGTACCAAACCAAAAGCGGTATCGATTATCAAACCAAAGAAATGAATTACATCATCAACGATGAATGGTCGTGCTCGTTCAGAATAAATGAGCTGAAAAATTACTATTACACTGTAAGGGCCTGGCTGGACCATTTTGAGACTTGGCGTGAGGACCTTCGTAAAAAGGTCAACGCCAGCCAGAAAATCGATATTGATCTGATCATCGGCTCGGAAATGATCGAAGCGGCTGGCGAACGGGCAAAAGGAGACGATGCGAATAAGCTTAAACTGATAAGTCAGCAGTTAAGATCGTCAAACGCGATTCAAAGGTCGGTTGAGATCGCTTTAAGTGACGAACTTGAAGAAATGATGGATAAATATCCGGACAAGGCCAACGCCGTCACGTATTCAAAGGAACTGACCGTCAGTGTTAATCGTCAACGAGCACAGTTCAGCTCGTGGTATGAACTTTTCCCACGTTCAGCCGGGTTGGGAACAGAACACGGGACATTTGCCGACTGCGAACGTTTATTGCCGGACATTCGAAAACTGGGATTCGATGTTCTTTACTTGCCGCCGATCCACCCTATCGGCAAAACAAACCGGAAAGGCATCAATAATTCCGCTGCCTGCACGGACAACGATCCGGGCAGTCCCTGGGCCATCGGTTCGAAACACGGAGGACATAAAGCGATCCATCCCAAGCTGGGCGGCATGGACGATTTTCATAAACTTGTCGAATCCGCCAAACAGAATGATATTGAAATTGCGATTGACCTTGCGTTCCAGTGCTCACCGGACCATCCATATGTCACAGAGCACCCCGAATGGTTTCGCTGGAGGCCTGATAAAACGATTCAGTTTGCCGAGAATCCGCCAAAAAAATACGAGGACATCTTACCGCTGAATTTCGAAACCGAACACTGGCAAGAACTTTGGGAGGAATTAAAAAGCGTAGTGCTCTTCTGGATCAACCACGGCATACGAATCTTCCGAGTGGACAATCCGCATACCAAGCCGTTCGGATTCTGGCAGTGGCTAATCGGAAATATAAAGAAACAATATCCGGAAGTTATTTTTCTTTCAGAAGCCTTTACACGACCCAAACTGATGCAACGGCTGGCCAAGCTCGGCTTTGATCAGTCCTATACATATTTTACATGGCGAAACACAAAATATGAATTGCAGCAGTATCTGACTGAACTGACCAAGTCGGAAATGGTCGAATACATGCGTCCGAACTTCTGGCCGAATACGCCGGACATCCTGCCGCAATATTTACAATACGGGCAACGGCCCGGTTTTATCATTCGGCTGGTGCTGGCAGCGACCCTGTCGTCGAACTACGGGATTTATGGACCGGCTTTTGAGCTGTGCGTCGACGATGCTTTAGAAGGCAAGGAAGAATACCTAAACTCCGAAAAATACGAGATCAAAGACTGGAACCGCAACGCTCCCGGTAATATTCGTGCCGTCGTCGAACGGGTTAACCGAAGCCGAAAGGAAAATCCATCGCTTCAGCAAAACCGCCATTTAAGCTTTTATGAGATCAATAACAACATGATCATGGTTTACGGTAAAATGACAGACGACCTGTCGAATGTCACTATTATGGTGGTGAATCTTGATCCGTATCACAAGCAATCGGGTATGCTTCATTTGCCGCTGGAGCAGCTCGGTATCGATCCCGATCAGCCGTATCTGCTGCACGACCTGCTCAGTAATGACAAATACATCTGGCAGTCAAGCCCGAACTATATCGAGCTTGATCCGCATATCATGCCCGCTCATATTTTGAAACTTTACAAACGAATGCGAAAAGAACAGGACTTCGATTATTTCATGTAAGAAAGGAAGGACGGTTTGCCTGGAAAAACCATCAAAGACTCGAATCCGCTGTGGTATAAAGACGCCGTGATTTACGAACTGCATGTTAAGTCATTCTATGACAGCAACGGCGACGGCATTGGAGACTTCAGGGGACTGATCCAAAAACTGGACTACCTACAGGCACTCGGCATCACGGCGATCTGGCTGCTGCCGTTCTATCCTTCGCCGCTGCGGGACGACGGATATGATATCGAGGATTATCGTAATGTGCATAAGGATTACGGCACATTAGCGGATTTTCGCCAGTTTCTGCGAGAGGCTCATAAACGCAATATTCGTGTCATCACTGAGCTGGTCATTAACCATACTTCGGACCAGCATAAATGGTTTCAGCGGTCACGTCGATCCAAACCGGGTTCTTCCTGGTACAATTATTATGTCTGGAATGATACACCTGATAAATACAAAGAGGCTCGTGTTATCTTTCAGGATTTCGAACAATCCAACTGGTCGTGGGACCAAGTAGCCAAAGCATATTACTGGCACCGTTTTTACAGCCACCAGCCGGACCTGAATTTTGAAAACCCACAGGTCCGCAAGCAGATTCTCCGTGTGCTGGATTTCTGGCTGTCAATGGGTGTGGACGGGCTGCGGCTCGACGCGGTGCCTTATCTCTACGAGAAAGAGGGAACCAACTGCGAAAATCTACCCGAGACACATGCGTTCCTCAAAGAGATGCGTGCATATGTCGATAAAAAATACCAGGATAAAATGCTGCTGGCCGAAGCAAATCAATGGCCCGAAGACGCTGCGGAATATTTCGGTAACGGCGACGAATGTCATATGGCATTTCATTTTCCGGTCATGCCCCGTCTGTTTATGGCCGTTCAGATGGAGGACCGCTTCCCAATCGTCAACATGATCGATCAGAGTCTCGATATCCCTGAAAACTGCCAGTGGACGATGTTTTTGCGCAATCATGATGAGCTGACACTGGAAATGGTCACTGACGAAGAACGCGACTACATGTACAAAGCATATGCCCAAGATCCCAAAGCAAGGATCAATGTCGGCATTCGCCGGCGGCTGGCGCCGCTGCTGGAAAACAACCGCAGAAAAATCGAGCTGATGAATTTCCTGCTGTTGTCGCTTCCGGGCACACCGGTACTTTATTACGGTGACGAGATCGGCATGGGGGATAACTATTATCTTGGCGACCGTAACGGCGTACGAACGCCGATGCAGTGGAATCCGGACCGCAACACCGGTTTTTCCCTGGCCAACCCGCAGCAGCTCTACCTGCCAGTTGTTATCGATTTTCAATATCACTACACCGCGGTCAATGTGGAAAGCCAGCTATCCAATCCATCGTCTCTGCTGTGGTTCATGCGT
>CAZNET010000162.1:0-6033 GCA_964571885.1 uncultured Pirellulales bacterium | reverse complement strand
CGGTCGATTGATTTTACATCGATCGTGTCATCGGCGAATCCCATATAAAAATAGCCGCTCAGCCAGATGTCATCGGCTTCAATCCAGTGATCCGGTCGATCGTAATCGTAATGAAAACTACCGCCGCGATCGCTCCAGTCGGGTATAAAATCGGGCGGATTTCGGTTGTCATTGTACGGCAGAGAACCTTTATCGATAACCTTTCCTATATCCAACTTGCCTTCATTTGGCCAGCGGGCCAGTCGCATCTGATGATCATCGATAAACAGTTCCATCGCGGGATTGACATAAGGGCGTCGAAAGCCCCTCGGCTTGAGGGTCCCAAAATCGGTTATGCCGAGAGCTTTCAGATCGATCTGTTTCACTTTGGCCCTGGCGTCCTGCGAAATAATTCTCTCGATAATTTTTTTATCCGTAACTGCCTTGACATTACAGGGGTCAATGGTCCTGCCGCCGATGACCCTCACATTGTGTCCGTTTATCGCACGATATCTTACAGGCGCATCGGCCGTGCCGCTGTCCAGATGGTTCAGTTCAAAAGTTCTTGAGCGCCTATAGATTCCTTCCTCGAGCCAGACGTTGAATTCATCGCTATCGGTTTTTTGCTTACATTCGCGGATCGCGTTTCTTGCTGCTTCCAGACTCGCAAAAGGGTTGTTTTTGCCTCCCGTATTTTTATCACAGCCCTCCGGGCTGATAAAAAAGTCTTTAGCACAGCAAACAGAACAGGCAAAATAGATTATCAAAGCACCAGCTAACACATTTACTTTCATAAATCTATTTTACGAAATTTTTACTGTTTATGCATCAGTCCAGCCGCAAAAACAGGTGATTATTTCGCATATTTGACCGAGCACCCGTAAGGCTTTGTTTCCGATACGGACACTTGCTTGCCTGCCAGCAACTCATCCAGTGCTTTTGCGACATAATTTGTAACGTCATTTTGCTTTTTTCCAAGCGGTGCGTTATCGAAAGCTCCTTCGTAGGCAATGTGACCGTTTTTATCGATGACGAACATATGTGGTGTTGTTTTGGCGTCATAGGCCTTTCCAACTTTACCGCTGCGGTCATCAAGGATTGGATAGGAAATTCCATGTTTTTCGGCAAATTCCTTTGATTTTTCAGGTTTTGCATGGTGGGTACTGTTGATGGCTAAAAATATAACATCTTTGTCCTCATATTTTTTTGATAAATCATCCGCCAGGTCGGTTTGCATATGAATATACTTAGAGAAAGGGCATTCATAATTGAACCATTCCAGCACTATGATCTTACCCTTATGATCTGATAGGCTGATTTCATTGCCATCGTAATTTTCAAGTGTAAAATCAGGTGCTTTTGCATCCTTAGCCTCGTCGGCATATGATCCCAAAGCGATTGAAAGTGTCAGGATTGTAATTAGTGTCTTTTTCATTTTTATCCCCTTTCAAAATAGGATTAACATTTTATAAACTGATATGACACATGTTTTAAATACAGGTTAATTTCGATTGTGTTCTATTGAATATTTTTCGCTCAAACACATGTTTAATATCATTTTACTGAAGAACCAGCCCTCAAAGCATGCGTAATCGCAGTAAGGTACTGTAATTATTATATTTAGGAGCCTAAAAATGGACCGAAGAGATTTTTTAAGACAAATGACAGCCGCGACCGCGGGCTTAATGGTAACAAATACGATTTTTGGCAAAAACGAATATCAGCACAGAGACCGTTTAGGGCCCCTTATGCCTGTCAGACAACTCGGAAATACAGGCCAGAAGGTAACTTTGTTTGGGGTGGGGGGCTGGCATATCAGGGCAAATTGCAAGGATAATTTCACTCTGGCCGTAGAAACCGCTCTCGAAAAAGGAGTAAGATTTTTTGATAACGCCGAGGCTTATCAAAATGGCTCCAGCGAGGAATACTATGGGAAATATCTGACCCCGAAATATCGAGACGTGGCGTTTATCATGACCAAAACGAGAGCCAAAGACGAAAAATCGGCTCAAAAGCACCTTGAAGACTCCCTCAGAAGAATGAATACCGATTATCTTGACCTTTGGCAAATACATGCTATAGACAGCCCTGAAGATGTCGATGAGCGACTGAAAAATGGCGTGCTTGATTATGCCCTGAAAGCAAAACAACAGGGCAAAGTTAAATACATCGGCTTTACAGGCCACAAAACGCCTGATGCGCATTTGAGGATGCTCGAACAAACTGACGAGGGAGTCTTTGACGCCTGTCAAATGCCGATCAATGTCGTTGATCCCGGCCATAAGAGCTTTATTAAAAATGTTCTGCCTAAGCTTACGGAGAAAAAAATCGGCGTTTTAGCAATGAAAACAGCAGCTTATGGTAATTTGTTTGAAAGTAAAGTGGTTCCGAATAAAATCGGCATCGACCAGTTGCACAATTATGTTTTATCACTTCCGGTCAGTGTCTTGATTGGTGGTTTTGACAGCATCGACCAGATGGAACAGCGTATTGACCTTGTGAGTAATTTTTCAAAGCTCGATCAGATACAGAAAGATGATATCCTGGCCAAAGTAGCCGATAGGGCAAATGGAGAGCTTGAAGATTATAAAAAAGTTAAAAAAAGCTGATATCATGACTGCCGTTAAATCGATAAAAAGATGCCGTTAAGCAGATTGTTTTAACTTTTCCTGAAAATTCTCGTAAAAACAGAGAATTATGTTATGATTGTCGTATGCGAATCATAGCAGGAACAAAAAAAGGTGTTAAACTGCATAGTCCTCCTGATCAGGACTCAAGGCCAATAACCGACAGGGTCAAAGAATCTCTGTTCAACGTTCTAAAGAAATATTGTGCCCCCGAAGCCATGGCAGTTGCGGATGTTTTCTGTGGGGTAGGGTCTCTGGGATTGGAATCTTTGAGCAGGGGAGCGGATCTTGTAACCTTTGTTGATATTGATTCAAAAGTCCTTGAAATATTGGAAAAAAACATAAAAAAATGTGCTTTTGACAAAGATATCAGGGTTATTCAGGCCGATGCTTTTCAGGTAGGGGCGCCTTTTGTGTATGACCAGCAAAGATACGGTCTGGTTTTTGTGGATCCGCCGTTTAAGTTTACTCAGCATATCGCACCCGGTTCAAAATTCGATGGCTTGATGGAGCTGTTGCCCGGCTCGATGGAATCGAACGGTTTGGTGGTGGTGCGAACAAGCAGGGATGTTTTTCTGTATGAAAACTATGGCGATCTTGAAGGAATAGAACGGCGTGAATGGGGGACAATGGCTGTAAGTATTTTTCGGCTTAATGATTAATGACGGACAGACAGGCTGCTATAAAAGTCATCAAACAACTGCATCGCAACGGCTTTCAGGCGTTGCTGGCCGGCGGCTGTGTACGTGACATGCTGTTAAAACGTAAAGCCAAGGATTACGATGTCGTGACCAATGCGATCCCCGACGAAGTTTCAGTGTTATTCAAGAGAACAATAAAAATTGGTGCCAAATTTGGTGTGGTAATGGTTTTGATCGAAGACAGAAAAATTGAAGTTGCGACGTTTCGTTCTGAAAGCGGTTATGATGACGGCAGACACCCGAGAAATATATCCTTTTCTGATGCCAAAGCGGATGCTTCCCGAAGGGATTTTACCATAAACGGTATGTTTTATGATCCTTTGAAAAAGGAAATCATCGATTACGTCGATGGAAAAAAAGATCTCGAAAAAAGGATTATCAGAACAATTGGAGACCCGGATGAAAGATTCTGTGAGGATTATCTGCGTATGCTTCGAGCCGTTCGTTTTTCCGCTCAGCTTGATTTTGAAATTCACCGTAAAACACTGACGGCTATCAGGAAAAACGCAAACAACATTACCGATATCAGCGGCGAACGGATTTCCGCCGAGCTGGAGGGAATAATGGCATCTTCTGATCCGGCGAAGGGGATTTCGCTTTTGACAAAAACCGGATTAATAAAAAAGATATTTCCTGACATGACGAAACAAAAGCTTGATTTCGGCATCGAGACCCTTTCATTTTTAACCGAGACGGCTGATTATCCTTTATCAATTGCGGCATTATTCTCTGCTTGTGAGCCGGTTCGTGTAGCGAACTGGTTAAAAATCCTCCGGCTCAGTAATAACCAGATGAAACACATAAACTATTTGCTTAAAAATCGCATGAAGCTGCTTCAGCCCGACATGCCTCTTTCTGAGCTTCGACTGATGCTTGCCAGTCCTTATTATGGCGATTGTTTCGATTTGCAGCAAGCGGTTCAGAAGGCCGGCGGTGAATCGGACGAAAATCTGAAAAAGCTTAAGCGCAGAATCAAATCACTGGGTGACATAGAATTTCGCCCCGAACCTTTACTCAATGGTCATGAACTGATTCGGTTAGGCGTTGTCCCCGGACCGGCTCTTGGGAAAGTGTCTCGCGAAATGTATATCGCACAGCTTGAAGGACAAATTAACACAAAACACCAGGCAAAAGAATGGATAAAAAACAAACTAACAGAACAGAAAAATATGGATTGATTGTATATATGGGCATTGGTAAAGATGAGACCTTTTTCATTATTAATAAAACCGTCCGGTTCGGACTGCAATATTGATTGTCACTATTGTTTTTATAAAAACAGAGCGCCTCAGGTAGGACAAGGCAAGCAAAGGATGACGCTCGAGGTCCTTGAAAAATTAGTGAAGGACTTTCTGGCATTGCGGTTTCCTGTTTCCAATTTCGCGTGGCAGGGCGGCGAACCGACGTTAATGGGGCTGGATTTTTATAAAAAGCTCGTCGAGTATCAAAAACAGTACGGCCAAGCCGGTCAGGAAGTCAGCAATGCACTACAGACAAACGCTATCGTTTTAAATGATAACTGGTGCCGTTTTCTGCATGACCATAAATTTCTTGTGGGTATCAGTATCGACGGACCGAAAGCAATGCATGATTATTATCGTGTTGATTTTTCCGGGGCCGGAACCTTCGATAAAGTGATGCAGGCGATCGAAAAATGCAAAGAATATGATGTCAAATATAATACCTTGACACTTCTGAATAATATCAATGTTGAGCATCCGGATGAAATATTCGACTTTCTTGTAGATATTGGCGTCAAATATCTGCAGTTTATCCCCTGTGTTGAACTTGACCCGGTCACAAACGAGGTTACCGATTTTTCTATTACCCCGCAGCAATACGGCGACTTTATGTGCAGAGTCTTTGACCGCTGGTATGACTACGGCCCGGATCAATTAAGTATTCGCGACTTTGACTCGATATTATCATATTACATCAACGGCGAACATACGATCTGTACCTTTGCCAGGCAGTGCGCCCAGTATATCGTCGTTGAACACAAAGGCGACTGTTTTCCCTGCGATTTCTTTGTAAAGCCGGAATGGAAACTTGGTAATATTTTCGAAACGCCCATCGGAGAAATCGCAAATGGAAAAAAGAAAAGAGAATTCGCAAGATTAAAACAAAAAATTTGTAATAAATGCTTATTGTGTTCCCATCTGGCGATTTGCCGAGCCGGCTGTATGAAAGACCGCTCGCCGTTTGACAAAGATAATTTTGGCAGGGAAAGTTATTTTTGTCAATCTTACAAAAAGTTTTTCGATTATACAGCCGCAAGGTTCAAGAAAATAGCTGCAGAACTGAGCTCCAACGAAATGAAAAGGCACTCGCTTGGATAAAATGGATTATTGGCAAGCATAGGGTAGAAAATAGTGGCGGGCTTACTGAGTTATCCTTAACCGTCTTCAATTTGCTTGAGGTTAGTTTAAACAGGGTAATTTGGGATCTTCAATTCTCGCCATCCAGAAGGGCCAGTCGGGTAATTGTTCCTCGCAGATCTCAATCAGGTACCCTCGATGCCAATTTTGTATCCACGGTTCCTTCATGGTTATTTTATCCACGTGCCAGTCCATATAGAGGATCATATTATGCCCCTCATGGCGATCACGAACAAAGCGGTTCATGTTATGCCCAGTTGATTCGGGGAATTGAATAGGTTCGCATCTGGCCGAGGGCCATCCGTCGTGCCACCAGTCACCGCCCAGCACCGGAATTAATTCAGCATC